>JADFOC010000216.1 GCA_022563075.1 Pseudomonadota bacterium | reverse complement strand
TGCCGGACCCGGGAAAGTCCTCTAGTAAGACATGGCCGTCGGCAATCAAAGCAATAATTGCCAATTCAATGACCTCATCGCGACCGAGTACTTGTTGCTTTACCGCATCCATCAATTTGTGCAGGACAGTCACAGCTCTGGTCAAATCACTAGCCAGCGCAACCGAATCTTCAGGATCGGTCGTCGGACTAATTTCGGAAACTTCAGCGAAACTATCGGATGTCATAAACTACTCCATACTAAAATTAGGCAGGTCATCGCAGAGATCGGACTATTTTGTCATTAGCCAGGAAAATGGGTTTACCAGCGCTACAATCTTCTTCCAGGTGACAGTATTGAGCTGAATTTCTTTAGCGATAGAATTTCTCATCGCTGCCCATTGCTTCGCGTTAAACTCACTCGAGCGGGCACCGCCAAGGGCAAAACTTAAATGGCTTCTAGTCATTGATTTTATTGATGGGGCCAATTGACAGGCGCGCTCAGCGAAATGCTCTCGACTCTCACCGTGCTGCCGGCATAGGCCAACTGCGGACAGTTGATCCAAGACCGCTCGATAACTGAGGCGATATTGAGTTTCTAAAGTGGCTCTAGAGGGTATCCACAGCCGATAAAACTTGACGGTGTAGGCGCTGAGCAGGGTAATCACTAAGGCTAGATACAGGGCATTCAATAAGGTTTGTAACTCGATAAAGGAAACTTGTTGTGATTCAAGAAAGTCATCGAAAGAAGCCTCGTTTCTCAACATGTCTCCTAAAAGTTGCTGCAAATTGTTCTGTGGGTCTATGGACATGTCAACCAGGGTCTGCTGCGGGGCAGGGTCGACAATAACCCACCCTATGTCCCGAAAATATATTTCGGGCCAGGCATGACCGTGCACTGCCTGAATCAGCAAAGAAGATCCACCCGCCCGGTTACTCGCGGGTACGGAGTAGCCAATTCCTACCCTGGCTGGTATGCCGAGACTTCGAAACAGATAAGTCGCCGCGAATGAGAAGTGCATACAGTAGCCGGTTAGATCGCCGAACAGGAATGACCCTGCAGGGTCGGATTCATAGGCATGCTCATTTTTCAGGCTATAGATTCCATTTTCGTCAAGATAAGTCTTTACCGACCAGGCTTTAGCGAAGGGATCATCAACAAACTGTGGTTTTAAATTTATGATCAGGCTCTGAGCCAGCTCCTGATAGCGAGCGTCATCAGGCAGCTTGAGGTATTCCTGCCATACTTCTTCTGACCAGTCTTCTCTGCCTACCTCGTTGCCTAATAAGTAATTGAAATCATACTCCGGTGCCAGTGAGTAAGTATCATAGGTCCGCTTGAAGCGGAGATTATTGGGATTTGGTACGTTCTCATAGGCGATTGGGCTTTCTAATCCGAATGGCGAACGGTGCGACAATAACATCCCAATTGTCGTTCGTACTGGCTTTCGCTGAGTCGCAGCTTCGGGTAATTGCAACGTGGCTATCCGACTGTTGGTGAAGTGCTCTATTAAGTCCTGATCCATGTCCGCGCGGGTGGTGAAATCCAACATGGTTCCGTTGAATTGGGAGTAGGCGGATTCGCGAAAATAATAGGAGCCATTAACAGGGTCGTAATCATCTCGGAAGACAACAACCGCTACTGGCGCCTCACGATCATTGGCTTCATTTTGTCCATCGCGAAACGGATTATCTCGTTGCGTGCCGTTGCCGGCCTGTTCCCGGCCAGTAAGTCCCAAATCATTGGTAAGCTGCGGAGTGGGTAAACCAAACAGACGCACATAGCCAAGCAGTGCAAAACATAACAAACCTAATACGGTAAAGTGATAAGGAAGACGGCGTTGATCACTTTCCACCATCAACAAGGCTGCCAGAGACAAGACCGCACCACAGCCAAATGCCATTAGAATAGAAGAAGGATCGATGCCACGTATTAGAGCAAAGTCACCGATGAAGAATGGCCGGTGAATCATGCCATTCCTATGGGCTGACAGGGTAATAACGAATGCCGTCGCGACGAATAATATCTCCAACACAGCGCCATAACTGGTTCGATGAGCCAGAACTCTGAATGCCAGCGTTAGCGTGCTACTCAGCGCAAACCATTTGATGAATTCACCGGTATTAAAGCTGAATATCGGTGATATCAGATTTGGCAATAGGCCTGTGCTGGTGATTAAAGTAGCGATTAGCAAGCTGAACAGGTAAAAACATAAGCCGCTGGCGAGGATCGAAATTGATCGAATTTTGTTGAGAGGCGGACGGTGAATGCTATGGTCCACGAGATAGCAGGCGAAGAGACAGCCAGCAAAGGCTGCCACCGAGCCACTCAATACCGTCAATGACAGGCTCAATACCCAGTAACTGCTTGCAATAATCGCTGCACGCAAGCTGGTGGGAAGCAAATGATTAGCTAAATCTTCAGAGCCAATCGTCATGATTTACACTCTCCTCAGGCCTTGATCGAAGCTGAAGCCGGTTTTTCTATCCACAATCAATGTGGATTCTACTAGTTGACCCAGTTCGGTCAATAACTTCTGCAATTCACCCCTGGAGCCGGCAATCTCGCAAAAATCACTGGTCGCCGTCTCGTCCCGCAACCACAGGCGCCGCCAGACACTGTGCCGCTGGGGTTCATTGAATCCGTCCGTCGCCAGCACCAGTGAGAACTGCCCGGGGAAATGCCCAATGGTTTTTTTCAACATAGCTAGCCAGGGCGCGAGTTCGGCGGCTAGAAACACGATGCAATGTACCGCTGATTGTCCGGTGGTCAAGGACAAGAAACTATCCAGGCCGTAACCATGCGGTGTTCTAATGGCTCTGGATTTGGCGACGGCCTCCAAGGCGGTGTGCAGCGTCTCACAGGGTTGTGCTGTGCCATCAGCACCAAAGGCCCAATCCTCACCCAAGGCGCCAGATTCGAGAGCGATTCGGGCTACTGCAGCCGCAGCTTCGTCATTGTTGCTGCTCAGTAGATAGGCCACCGTTCGCTTGCTGTGAAAAACGCTTTTTTCTGCCAGTCGTACGTTGAGTTGTCGATTTCGCGCAAAAACTTTCCACATGATGTTTCTTACAGAATCACCGGGCACGTAAGGCCGGATTTCCATGCGATCACCATCGGGGTCACCCGCAGGATTTGGAATGCCATCCTCGGCTGTAAGTGAGCGTAGAATCGGCAAAACTTTGACCGTGTTGGTTCGGGGTAAGGCCATACAAGAGATTGCCTGCTGCTGACGCCAAGAATAACGGCAAAAACCGAGCACATCGGAGACACTAAACTGTCGGATGACCAAGGATGTTTTGCAGCGCCTACGCGGAATAATTTCCTCAAGCAGTTGATTATTCGTTGTTACTTTTACGCGTGTGTCTATAAAATCGGGATAATCGATATGCCAGGACAATTTTACCAGTGGAAAGTAGTTCAGGGTGGGAAGGCTAAAACCTGTCTCATTGGGAAATCCGGCTTCCACGCTAATGGTTTCATTATTGCCAACGGCCTGTTGCAAGTATTGCTGGACCCGTCGTTGAATGATTATGCCGCTAATCACGGTACAGAATAGACTGAAAATCAAGATGGAGAGCGCACAAATCGCCAGTGAAAATACAACCAGATCCATGGCACCGTAGCCGTATTTGACTAAGGCGAATGTGGCGAGGCAGAGAGTGATGGTGCCTTGTAGTGTGAGCGGGAAAATTCCAACCACAATGCGGACGCCTTTGATCAGCAGAGATCTATTAAAATCGATGTTAAATCCTGAGATAGACAGCATAGATACAGCGGAATAAGTTGGCGGTCCGATTCAAAACATGCTGCAATCCAAGTTCGTCAAACCAGACCAAATAGAGAGTAGCATTCTTACACGGCGGCTTGCCAACTACAATGTGACAAGCAAATTACCAGTCTGTGTGAAGCTATAATTCAATGACTATCTGGGTCTTTACCGAATTAGCGATAAAGCACTGTTCGTGAGCCAAGTGGTGGATTGACTCGACTGTCTCGGGAGCAGGTAACACGCTGCCTGAAAATTCTACTTGGGGCGTTAGCGTGACTCGAGTGATTGCGATTTTGCCCCGATCGTCTTTAGCCATCTTGCCAACGGCGTGATCGACATAGCTGTCTACTTGTAATTCTTGTTCAACAGCTATGGAGAGGAAGAATAGCATGTGACAAGATGCAAGTGCCGCCACGAACGCTTCTTCCGGATCTACATTCTCTTCCAGCGACCAGGGTGAAGGCACGATGTGAGGTGAGGCTGATGCGGCGATTTCGAGGCCGCCATCAAACTGCCAGACATGTGCTCTTGAATACTTATTGGCGAGAAAATCTGCGCTGTCTCGCTGCCATCTTATGGTTGCTGAATAGTTAGACATGGTACTTAAATCCACGGTTTGCAAATAAGGACTTACGGTTCAGGGTGGACGCGCTTGGTAGAGGCGGGGTGCTTTTCCAATAACTCGCCTGCTCTTGTCGGTCGAGCGACTAGCTGACCTGCACAATTGGGACATCTGTGCTGTAGTGTTTGTTCGGTACAGTTGCGACAGAACGTACATTCGAATGAACAAATAAATGCAGCGTCCGATTCAGGCGGGAGATCGCAATCGCAGCATTCACAATTTGGGCGCAGTTCCAACATCGTCTGGTTGTTTTCTATCGATTTTCTCGGTTTTCAATCAGTTGATCCACGACGGTTGGTTCTGCCAGTGTTGAGGTATCTCCCAGAGTGTCCAGTTCATTCGCCGCTATCTTGCGAAGGATCCGGCGCATTATTTTGCCCGAGCGAGTTTTAGGCAAGTCCGGTGTAAACTGAATGATCTCGGGTTTGGCGAAAGCGCCGATTTCCTTGCTGACTAGTTGTACCAATTCGCTGCGCAGTGTCCCAGACCCCTCGATCCCCATCATTAGACTGACGTAGGCATAGATGCCTTGGCCCTTAATCTCATGGGGATAGCCCACCACCGCCGCTTCAGCCACGCTTGGGTGTAATACCAAGGCGCTTTCAATCTCAGCGGTGCCTAGACGATGGCCAGCGACATTGATGACATCATCGACACGTCCGGTTATCCAATAGTACCCATCTTCGTCTCTGCGAGCGCTATCTCCGGTAAAATAATACCCAGGATAGGCCGTAAAGTAGGTATCGATACAGCGTTGATGATCTCCATACAAACTGCGAATCTGACTGGGCCAGCTTTGGCATAAGACCAGATTGCCAGTGGCTGGACCTTCAAGTTCATTGCCATCTGCATCGAGTAAGGCAGGTTTCACGCCGAAAAATGGGATGGCGGCAGAGCCTGGTTTCAGATCCGTGACTCCTGGCAGTGGTGTGATCATGATGGCACCGGTTTCTGTTTGCCACCAGGTATCGACGATCGGGCAGCGTGAATCGCCAACGACGTGGTAATACCACTCCCAGGCTTCTGGGTTAATTGGCTCTCCCACTGTGCCCAGCAACCTCAGGGAAGCGCGTGACGTACTCTTAACCGGTAGGTCACCGGCTGCCATTAAAGCTCGAATCGCGGTGGGTGCTGTGTAAAATGTAGTTACCTGATGTTTGTCTATTACCTGCCAGAATCGGGAAGCATCCGGGTACGTAGGAATCCCTTC
>JADFOC010000215.1 GCA_022563075.1 Pseudomonadota bacterium | reverse complement strand
CTGGATCATTTTTTGAGTCCCTTTGAGAACCAATTCTGCGGTGAGCAACACGTCTCGGTCATCGTCCACGATGAGAATATTGCCTGTTACTGCATTGCCATTGGAGACCATAACTGCTGTATATCCTCTTAGTAATTCTTGTTATCCCCTGGTTATGCTACAAGCGGTTGTTCCATAATGAAACACCCAGTTCTCTTCGCATCCGCGGCCAGATTCGACAATATTCTTTAACATGTTGAAATATAACGAATAAATCTACTGGTAACCGCGTCCATTAGATTGCGTCTAATACATATAAAAAGTTGCTAAGCTACTGGAGCAAAATAGAGGCCATCGTGCTTGGTATGAATCTTAACCACCGAGTTGTGCAAACCAGACTCGCCTGAGAGTAGCGTTATCACTGTAGCGCGCGATTCGAACTAAACATTTAGCATCGGCAAGCCAAGATGTACTCGGTCTTCCGGCGGCTGTATTTTTGTAAATCAATACGTCTGCTGTTCCGTAGTGAAACGTATTCAGTGTTTCAGGTTGGAACAATAGGTTTGCCCAGTAGATGCGTTGATCGGCTAAGCTGTAGAAATTAAAGACATAATTTGTTGGTATGAGTATTGCCCGTAAACTGCGTAACTGCATTTCGGTAACGGATTAGCTAAAAGCAACAGTGATGTGCCCGGCGGGTTTTGAAGCAACCATAGCGGGCCGGGATGCAGCAAGAGGAGGCCGTAACCGGCCTTCTCGATTTATTTCGCGTGGATACAAGCGGCCTGGTTTAGGGCATTAGAAATAGAATCTAGAAATAATTGTCATTCGGGCAAATTAGGAAGGAAGAAACTTATGATTTTGAAGACAGAAGGCTTAGTGAAGCTATTTAGAACCGAAGAAGTGGAAACCACCGCACTCGACCAAGTAAATCTGACAGTAGAGAAAGGTGAGTTTACGGCGATCATGGGACCCTCGGGCTGTGGCAAATCCACCTTGCTGCATATTCTGGGGTTGATCGACAATCCCGATGGCGGCAAATATTGGTTTCTCGATGAAGAAGTGTCCGACTATTCAGAGCGACAACGCGCCAATTTGCGCAAGGAAAATATCGGCTTCGTGTTCCAGAGTTTTAATCTGATTGATGAGTTAACAGTCTACGAAAATGTAGAGTTGCCGCTTATCTATACCAAGACGCCATCGGCAGAACGCAAAACCAAAGTGAACGCCGTGTTAGACAAAATGGACATGGGTCATCGCAATAAACACTTTCCACAACAACTGTCCGGTGGTCAGCAACAACGGGTCGCGGTAGCAAGAGCCATCGTCAATCAACCTAACTTGATTCTGGCGGATGAGCCGACTGGTAATCTGGACAGCGAACACGGTACAGAAGTGATGAAGATATTGTCGGGCCTGAATGACGAAGGTACGACCATCGTTATGGTGACACACTCAGCAGAAGATGCGTCGGTAGCCAAACGCATAGTGCGTATGTTGGACGGAAAAATCATTAGTGAATCTGCAAACTCCGAGCGAGCGGTATTCGCTTGATAGATATTAAAAAAGTGCGATCGGCGAAACAATCGAACGGTAAAAGTATCCAGCCATGCTAAAGAATATTCTGCTATTAACCGTGAGAAATCTGTTGGCGAATCGACTCTTTTCTCTAATCAATGTACTCGGTCTTACAGTTGGTTTGGTATGTGTGATTCTAATTGCCCTGTTTGTGAGGCATGAAAGCAGTTACGACAAGCATTGGGTAAACGCAGATCGAACTTACAAGGTGATGCGTACGTTTTTGGCAAACAGCGGTTCGCCGAGTCTTCATCTCGCTGCCAATGCGCCACAAGTAGGACCATTACTGCGACAGGACTTCCCGGAATTTCAGCAAGTAGTGCGCATTATGAGTGCGGGCCAACTGGTGTTGACTGATCCGGAGTCGAATCAGTCCTACTATGAAGAAGGATTTCAATTCGTTGATCCAGAAATCTATCAGGTCTTTGATATTCCCCTGATATATGGCGATTGGGAATCGGCCTTGCAGGCGCCGTTGCAAATGGTAGTCAGTGAATCGCTGGCGCGAAAATATTTTGGCGACCAGAATCCGGTGGGCGAGACTATTATTGTCGCCAATCAGGCACCAGTACGTATCACTGGAGTAATGCAGGACCCTGCCGGGAACTCCCACCTTAATGCGCGGGGATTCATATCTCTTTCAACTACAACCGCCATGTTTGGTGATAGCTTCCTGGAGAATTGGGCCAGTAACAATTTTCATACCTATTTTGTAGCGCCGGATGGCTATAACATAGAGTCATTCATCGATTCTCTACCGGACTTCATCAACAGACATGTTGGAGAAAACGCCACCGATTTTACTCAGTTCGAGGTCATTGCTCTTACTGACATCCATCTACACTCACAACGCGATGGGGAGCTACAGGTCAATGGTAACGTTGTGACGGTCTATACTTTTAGCGCCATCGCAGTCTTCATCTTGTTAATCGCCTGTTTTAATTTCATGAATCTTTCCACGGCTCGCTCGGCGAGCCGCGCGCGCGAAGTAGGTCTACGTAAGACATTGGGAGCAGATCAATGGCAGATTATTGCGCAATTTCTGGGTGAATCGATAGCACTAACGGTGATCGCTATGGCCCTTGCCATGGGCAGCGTCGAGCTGCTGCTGCCGTGGTTTAACAACTTGATTGGATTGGACTTGGCGATAGATTACACGAAGAATCCTCAGGTTATTCTACTGCTAGGTGGCCTAGCACTGGTCGTGGGCTTGCTGGCGGGCAGCTATCCGGCCTTTTATCTTTCCTCATTCCCGTCTGTAAATAGTTTAAAGGGAGAACTGACCCGTGGCAGTGCTGGTGTCAAGTTTCGGAAGATATTAGTAGTATTACAGTTCTCCATTTCTATCACGTTGGTGGTAGCATCCGGCATCGCTATAGCGCAATTAAATTACGCCATGAAACTGGACCCAGGATTTACCAAAGAACAGGTACTGCTCTATCGAGGCGCCGCCCTCGAAGGAGTGGGATCAAACTACCAAACCATGAAACAGGAATTACTGCGTCATCCTGAGATTCTTTCGGTGACGGCAGCAAACCTAATGCCAGGGGATCAGAATACCAATTCCATTGCTGTGCGTTATGAGGGCGGTACGGGGAATTTCATAGGCCTACCTTTTTTGAATGTGGACTACGATTTTTTTGAAACATTTGATATCGAGATAATCAGTGGCCGCAGTTTCTCTGAGGACCGAGCCACCGATCTCTTTGTCGAACCCACTGAAGAATACCCGAATACCAGGGGCGCGTTTGTGCTGAATGAGATGGCGGCCAGACAGATTGGATTCTCACCGGACGAAGCGCTGAATAAATGGTTCGAAGTGGGCAGAGGTAGAGAAATTCCAATGGCCGTAAGAGGTCCAATCATCGGTGTTGCCGATAATATTTACTTCTCATCGATAAGGGAAGCAGTCAAACCAGTGTTCTACCGCGTGATGGAACATGACAACTCAGAGTCACAGTTTCCTAACTTCCGGCAGGTGGCAGTAAAGATTTCCGGGCGTAATTTGGATGAAACCCTTTCGTTTATCGAATCAACCTGGAACAGTTTCTTACCGAACGTACCGTTTCGTCAAACCTTTCTAGAACAAAAAATTCAGGCCTTGTATCAGGCAGAGCAGCGACAGAGTGATCTCTTTCGCGTGTTCTCCATAATGGCCATCTTCATCGCCGGCCTGGGTTTGTTCGGTCTGGCTTCCTATCTGACAGAACAGCGCACCAAAGAGATCGCCATACGCAAGGTCCTGGGTAGTACCGTGTTCGGTATCGTGACTCTGTTAACCAAAGATTTTACCAAATTGGTGTTGTTGGCCAATATAATTGCCTGGCCGGCTGCCTGGTACTTCATGAATGCCTGGTTGGAAAAATTTGCCTACCGGACTCCTATAGAGATCGGCATCTTTATTTTTGCGGCACTCTTGGCCTGGCTCATCGCATTGATTACGGTCGGTACGCTGGCAGCAATAACTGCTAATATCAACCCAACTTTGTCGCTAAGGCATGAATAGTTGATATCGACGGTACTAACGGAGTTTTGAATTTCCCATGACAATGGATAGAAAAATCGAAAAGAAAAAGTGGGCAATCTGGCAGTGGGGACTGCTCGTGGTAGGCGTTGTTGGCGGCAGTTGGCTCATCTATCAATTATTGGCAGATGCCTCTATTCGTACCTATCGGGTGCCACAGGAGCAGCTCATCGTATCTACAGTTGAGTTTGGCGCTTTTGAAGATCTCATTCCTATTCGGGGTACTATCCAGCCGTTCAATAGTGTATTTCTCGATGCCGTTATCGGCGGTGCAGTAGAAACAGTGTTTGTGGAAGAGGGTGCCTTTGTAGAAGCCGGCCAGCCATTAGTGCAACTGTCTAACACCTCTACCCGATTAACCGCGGCTCAAGCCGACGCGGGTACGACGGAACAACTAAACTATCTCAGTGGCATTGCTAATGGTTTCGAAACAACGAAGCTTAATACAGTTCGTGAAATAATTAATATTGAATACCGGATGATTACGCTGGAACGTCTACTAGGTCGGGCAGAAAGATTGGTGGCCGATAGTCTGGTATCGGAAGAAGAGTATGAGTCACTCGTAGATGAACTAGTTTATCAAAAGAAAATTTTGGCAAACTCGCTTGAGCGGCAAGAACTGGAAAACACAATTCGTGAAGAACGGCTACAGCAAATTACTGTTCAAATGAAAATGCTGCAAGAGAATCTTGAAATTTCTCAGAGCAGTTTCGATAGTTTGCTGGTACGTGCTCCAATATCGGGTCAACTCACCTCATTTCCAGTGGAGATTGGTGAAAGCAAGCAGAATGGCCAACGTCTGGGCCAGATCGATGTGGTTGATCACTACAAAGTGGTTGCACAAATAGATGAGTACTATGTTTCTCGGGTTACGGCAGGACAAGACGCCACCTTTACTCTGGTAGGAACAGAATTTGCTGCCCAGGTTATCAAGGTTTATCCAGAGATTACTGAAGGAACCTTCACAGTGGATCTCGAGTTTGTAGGCCTCGCGCCGGGCAATATTCGTCGTGGCCAAACTTTGCAAATGGAGTTAACGCTGGGGAATCCAGTTGAGTCTCTGTTGCTTGCTCTGGGTGGCTTCATTCAGGACACCGGCGGCAACTGGGTGTTCGTGCTCGATGCCACGGGGGAATATGCTCTACGTAGAGATATACGTGTCGGTCGCCGCAACAACCGCTATGTTGAAGTACGGGAAGGCTTGCGGGAAGGCGACCGCGTCATCACTTCCAGCTATAGCCAGATGGAAGACATGGAGCGTATTCAACTCACACAATAACCCCTTCATCTTTAACCCAGTTCGCCACTACTAAATCATGCTCGATTCACCGTGAGTAACCACAGGGAAATATGTTCGCGCTAAGCGGTTACAAATATGCGTAGACGTAGCCAGGAAGAGGGCTAGGGGAATGAGGGCGAGCTGAAGGCTTGCCTGCATTAATGCGCGTCAAGGTAGTTACTGGCTAATTATGTTCACAACTTACTTTAAATTGGATTTCGAAGTCTGCT
>JADFOC010000214.1 GCA_022563075.1 Pseudomonadota bacterium | reverse complement strand
CCCTAATTAACCGATGTTGGAATTTGAACAAATACCAGTTTTGTACCAACGCGCTATGAGCACAAGCGCAGCTTAAGTTCCAGGCTGGGGCCATTGCTCAGCTATTCTGAACAGACACCGGAGAGGGGGCTCAGCAGCACCACAGGGAGGGATGAATTAGGATTTGTATTTTATTGTGATTGTTATTGCGTCAGTCCTTTATAGGGCGTCGTCGCCGCTCTCCCCAGTTCTTATTCGAATAGTTTGTTCAAGATTACTGACAAATATTTTCCCATCTCCTATTTGACCGGTTTTCGCGGCTTGGCAAATCGCTGTTATAGCCTGATCTGCCAGATTGTCTCGCACCGCAACTTCAATCTTGGTTTTTGGTAGGAAGTCGATTTCGTATTCAGCCCCGCGGTACAGTTCGGTATGTCCTTTTTGTCTACCAAAGCCTTTAACCTCGGTTAAAGTTACGCCGCTTACGCCTAACTCAGAGAGTGCCGTGCGCACCTCGTCTGCTTTGAACGGTTTAATAATAGCGGTAATTAGTTTCATTATTATTCTCCTGCCGCATTAGGGGCCGTCTTTTAGTCAGAGCCTGGTGACGAGTGTACAACTTCGGCGGGTGCGGCTGCACGATCTGCAAATAGCCATCCAGAAGCAGAAGAGGCACCGAATAGCCGCAAAACTTTAGCATGGATCTGTTAAAGCACCAATGACGGGCAGAATCTACCGGCACTGACGAACCATACAAAGTATTGGTGCAAGCGCCCTGATGAAATAATTCACTGCACACAGAAAAGAGTCTTGGTTGTGCAATTGTTTGATTTTAAAGGTGCAAAAAAATGGGGGTAACCACTCATGGGAGGGAGGGATGAGTGATTACCCCCTAGGGGGGGAGGGACTGCTTATGCAGCTACCCGCTGCTGAATTGATTTTACCGATTGAATCAGCGGCAACATCACCAGTACAAACAAAGCGATGGATGAAAGCCCTAACAAATTCAATGTGGTTTCCAAACCCTTCGATTGCGCTATGTAACCAACCAAAGGGCCTGTGGCTATAAACGACAGTCGAAACAGGAAGCTGGTAAATGAGTTCGCCGTAGCTCGGAATTCACTGGGTACTCGCCTGTTTAACGCATTGACCAGAATGACTTGATTCAAACCTCGGCAAATAAAAAGTGTCAACCCGATGCCTATGCCAGCCCATCCCTGCAGCCAGGCCATTCCGAAATAACCAAGCATGGGTAATATGCCTATCAGTGTCAGAACAAAAACAGCACCTTGTCTGCGCTCGATTTCAAACCCGAACTTATTGGCGAATGCCACGGTTAGACTCTGTGCAAACCAGAGCAGGCCAAACATTGCCAGGGAAATCCCCTGTGATTCCCAATAAGGCTGTACCAACCAGGCCACATGAAAGGTAGCGAGGCTGTACAAGGCAATTGCCACCACAATATTGCGTAGCACTGGATCCGATCTAAATAAGTGGCGCAAAATCGCGGCGATCTGAATCCGATTCTCTGAGCCTTGCTGCCTTTTGTAAGGTGGTTCTATAACAAACAGAGCAAGCAGCAGACAAACCCAGGCAACTGTGGCTTGAACTAAAACCATCAGCTCGAACGACCAGATCGCAAGGGCTCCTCCTAACAAGGCGCCCAAGCCCTCCGCACTGCTTTTGATAAAGCCGAGATGTGCAATTCCCTTGCTGTGTTGGTTATTTTCGTCGTCAGCCAGTGCCTTCTGCGTGTCGTACAGCAGAGCCAGATCGGCGCCTGACATCAAACTTGCTGCTACTCCAACCATTACTTCAAAGATCATTAAACTGCTAAAGTCATCAGCAAAATTTAGACACAGGTAGCCAAGGCCATGCACAACACTGCCAATCAGCAACGCAATTCTTCGGCCAAAAACGTCCGCGAAATAACCAGAAGGTGCCTCCAATAACACAATGGTTGCCGCAAAGACTGCCTGTAGATAGAATATCTCGGCAAGGCTGAGCCCCTTTGACATAAAGAAAGGCACGATTACCGGCACGATGATCATGCAGCTGTGAAAGAAAGCCAAGCCATAGATTATCGCCATATTTCTGTGCAGTTTTTCAGGCACAATAGTTCCCCAGTACTCGCGCCAAGAGCGCGAGTATTAAAAAGTTTAAGAGCAAAAAAAAAGACCTCTAGGTTGGGTGACTTAGAGGTCTTTTCTTGAATACGATTGTTAATCGTTTATTTGTCAGAAATTCACTCCAAGTAGGTCTCCCAATTCTTCACCACACGTGAACAGAACTGATGACCTTCGGCGGTCATAGTCGTTAGTGTGTTGATGAAAATTATTTGAGTGTTCATTGTCTTCACAATTAGAGAATTCTGGATGCGCGAATTGTATGCCTATAAAATTTTAAGTCAAGGGCTAGCAGGAATTATTTATGATACGGTTTAAAATATATACTACTTTATTTTTTAGCGTTGAACTGTGAATCGTCCTTGAGTATATACTCCAGCGACGATCGCTTGCGACTCCAGATTGAAGCCAGGATTGAACCGCTAACATTGTGCCAGACACTGAATAGCGCCGCGGGTAAGGCTGCAGTGGCCGAGAAAAACTGAAGCGCTAACGCGACTCCTAATCCCGAATTTTGCATTCCGACTTCAATGGCAATAGTCTGACTCTGTTTGAGGTCAAATCCGATAAGTCGGCTTACATAAAAACCGCCGGTAACACCGAGTAAATTATGTAACACAACGGCAATCATAGTTGCTAATCCAACATCGAGTAATCGGTCTGCATTTAACGCGACGACTATTGCAATGATGAGCAAGATCATCAGGATCGATAAAGTCGGCAGCAATGGTTCGATTCTGGCTACCGCGGTTTGAAAATAGTGATTGCAGGCAAAGCCGACTAATACTGGTAACAACACGATCTGCAAAATGCTTAGCAGTAGGCCCCAGGTGTCCACGTCGATGGTTTCCGATAGATAGAAAGAGCAGAGCAAGGGTGTGGCAATGACACCTATCAATGTCGAGGTCATGGTCATACTAATGGACAGAGCCACATCTCCCTTAGCTAGATAACAGATGACGTTAGAAGCAGTTCCACCTGCACAGGACCCCACCAAGACCATCCCGGCGGTCAGTTGATTGGAAAGCTGCAACATGTTGGCCAGTAGCAGTGCCAGCAACGGCATCAGTAGGAATTGTAGTAGCACGCCAACAAAAACAGGTTTCGGGTCACGGGATATGCGCAGCAAGTCATCCTCCGTCAAGGTAAGACCCATAATGAACATTATCATCGCCAGTAGCGGAACAATTGCCGATGTCAGGCCGGCAAAAAGTGCACTGAATAGAAACGCGATTAGAGAGAGCGCTATGGCCCAAAGTGGGAACAGGTTATTAAATAGCTGTAACATGGAGTGACTGCTTAAGCATGTTGCATTAGCGAGTACGTCGGATGCCTGAGCTGGTTTGAGATCTCCCGGGTACGATGATTAAGCTCATTAGCATGGAATCGATAATATACGCTGAACTACTAAATTGATATTCATGCATATTAACTTCTATGAATCACGTTGGCAGGTGGTTGCTGCGGTCTATTCGACTTTATTCAGCTTGGATTCAGTTAGTATGACTAGTATGGCAGGGCCAGGAGGTGTAACTTTTTCTGCCGCCTGTCGTCTAATTTGCAGATTTGCCGACAATCTAGTGAAAGGTCATAACACACAACCGATTTTTCAATCACACTGCGGGGAAGAATAAATGATAAAGAAAGCGCTATTTTTTGCCATGAGCATCGCTCTGACTGGGTGTTTAATCCACTACGACTCCGATTTACGCCAGCTGCAAACAGTTTGGAGTGAATCTGATGTCACCAGATTGCAAATAGGTGTCAGCGATCAGGACTGGGTCACGAATACTTTTGGTCATCCGGTGACCAAGCTTAGCTATGCGGACGGTTCTGAAATCTGGAAGTATCGAAATCGATCAGAAAAAGACATCGAAGTCGGACTATTTCTCATTTTCTCCGTCGATATCGAAGAAGAGAGAATCGAAACTCTGTCCATCGAATTTACCGAAGGTCTGGTGACCAACTATTGGATAGAAGGCGATCGCTTCTAAGAGTAGCCTAAGGCAGTGGCCTGATCATCTCACGGTTCAGGCTGCTGCAACCGAGTAAGCCAAGCTTCCATGTCATCCCAGTCCAGCTGGAAGATGTGCCTGGCATCGGGCACGATGGCAGCATCCACTCTGGCGCCAGCGTCGTGCAAGATATCTACCATCGACGCGAGCTTTCTATTCCATCGAAAATCGTCACGCTCACCGATCCGTAGATAGATCGGTAGGCCCTGCAGAGACGTAATCAGCGATTCATCCCAGAGGCGGCCTGGTGTAGCTACCACTCCTAAGTATGCCCCAGGATTCTGCGTGGCGATGGCCAATGCCGCGCTGCCGCCGCTTGAAATGCCGACCAGCAGGGATTTACTCTCTTTAAGTTTATGGGAAGCGTGCAAACGCTCAATAATCTCCGGGAATATCTGACCATTTTCCACGAAGAACCGCCTGCCACTGGGAGAGATGGGTACCGCGATCGCCCAACCTCGATCTACCAGTTCCTTGCCTAGCCAGAATTGGGCTCTAGCCATGAATTCATTGCTTGAGCCGCCAGCCACTAAAATAGCTAACTGGGGTGATTCGGCTGCCTCACGGGGTTCGAAAAACAACACTTTGACCGTAGTGCCATCACCAAGAACCAGGGTTTCTTCGGCAGCCTGCAGTAGGCAGGGTGTCAATACTAGAGAACAGAAAACTATGAATAATCTGAAGGAGGCCATGCTGAATTTGCGCGATATCATCACTGGATTCGTTTTTTGACACAGTATAACAACTAAAGCCATTCCGACGCAGAGAGATGAGACCAAACAACAGTTTAAACCGTTGATTTTCCCGAACTGAGGGCTGTTTATGAGCAGGCAAGTGGTCTACTGTAACCTTTTTGCCTACCTGTCGTCTTTAATACCAAATGTTAGATCAGTACCGGCAAGCCATAGGTCAGCATCGAGCGCGGATTTACTCCTTTGCTCACTATAGCCTGCGCGCCAAGGAAGATGCAGAAGATGTGACACAGGAAGTGTTCATCAAGCTGTGGCAACACTGGCAAAAAATCGATCACAGCAAGTTGGGTGGCTGGCTTATGCGAGTAACCCACAATGCGGTAATAGATCATGTACGCAAGCAGAAGCCAAGCCAAATCCATTTGGATCGTTATGCTGATGTCGACCAGCAATCTGCAACCGATGATCAGGCTAAGCAACTCGATCAGCGGGCATTTAAAGATCAATTGCAAGTGGCGATTAAAGCGCTCGCCGATCCGTTTCGCAGCATCATGATCATGCGCGATGTTCAAGGTTTGAGCTATGCGGAAATTCAAATAAGTCTGGGGATGAGCGAGAGTCAGGTGAAGGTGTATTTGCACCGAGGCCGGCGTAAGTTGAGAGATAACCCAAATCTGCGCCGACTCTTTGATTCTTATGTTAAAGATGAGACTCAATCAAACAAAGTGGTAGCGACAGGTGCGCGGCAAGCGGCCAATGATAAAGGAAAGACTCATGCCAAATAA
>JADFOC010000213.1 GCA_022563075.1 Pseudomonadota bacterium | reverse complement strand
ACAATCGCCGTATAACCATTTGATGTGGCGGCTTTTTTCTCTTCAATCATAGGATTACCCTGCTTTAGCTTGCCGTTCCAAGCACACAGAAATCTTGGTTTCTGTGACATTTTCACGGGATGAATCATTTTGATATCATATTGATATCACAGCAATCGAATCGGATCAACTGGAAATTTGGAACTGACCACCCAACCGAGTTGTTATGCGTTGTAACAACCGGCTGCTTTAAGACCGTATATAAGGCCTCTCGGCATTGATTTTTGCCCATCTCAAGAGTAGGGTAATTGCTGCCGAAGATTTACCATTGCCGGGTATTTGCGGCAAATCACCACAACAAAAAAACCGTAGGGAGTATCGATGCCGTGAGTCCGAAACTTAGTCGTAGACGATTTATCAAGGGCGTGATTTTCTCCAGCGCCGCCGCCGCATCCGGAGCCGGTTATTATCTGGCTACCGCACAATCCAACTCCAATGCCGTGGTAGAAAGACTGCTGTCACTGAACATCAATGGCCGCAACCGCTTGGTCGATGTGGCCCCGACTGAAACCCTGGCCTTCACCCTGCGCAATAAACTCGGGCTCACTGGTTTAAAAGTGGCCTGCAATCGTGGTGAATGCGGCGCCTGCACGGTGTTATTGGATGACGTCGCCAATTACAGTTGTTCGCTGCTTACCCACAGCATCAAGCAGAAAGCCATAACCACCGTAGAAGGCTTACGTGCCGCCGATGGCAGCCTCAGTGCGGTGCAGCAGGCCTTTGTCGAAGAACTTGCACCACAATGTGGCTTCTGCACACCCGGGCAGGTGATGTCAGCCACGGCCCTGCTGCGGGCCAACCCCAATCCCAGCCGCGAACAGGCGCGTCAGGCACTGGCGGGCAATTTGTGCCGATGCGGAGCCTATGATCATTACCTAAACGGCGTCATGCGCGCCTCGGAGTTGCTGTCATGAGCTTCATGCATATTGGAAAAGACTTCACTCCACCCGATGTCGAAGGCAAGGTAACCGGCGATGCTAAATACGTCGAAGATTTTCAGCCCGAAGGCCTGGTTTATGCACGACTGTTAACCAGTCCCATGCCCAGTGGACGGGTGGTAGCCATCGATGCCTCGGAAGCACTGCGTATGGACGGTGTGTTAGGGATGATTACCGCCGAGGATCTGCCCCCATCCACCGCGCCAGCCAACCCGATGCTGGCGTCTGAAGACGTGACCTATGTCGGACAACCTATTCTCGCCATCGCTGCCATCTCCGATGAGATTGCAGAAAATGCACTCGACAAGATTCGAGTGGATTTCGAGCATCGCCCTTTTGTTACCGATCCATTGGAAAGCCTGGTGGAGGGTGGCCCCAACGCCTATCCAGACGGCAACGTATTGCAACAATCCAATTCGCTGGCGGATGAAAACGCCACCATTCGCGGTGGTTTCGGCACCATCAAATGGCCTGCCAACGAAATACAACGCTTGCGTAACGGCGAGGAACCCCGTGGCGTCGATTTCGCCGGTGGTTGGACCTACGGTGACCTGGAAGGCGCTTTCGCCGAGAGCAAAGTCATCATCGAAGAATCCTTTGTCACCGCTGGCACACCTCACCATTGCATGGAGCCTCGTAGCGCCATGGCCTATTGGGAAAATGGCAAGTGCTACTTCTACGGTTCAACCCAGAGTCAGAGTGCAGTGAATGAGAGCCTTGCTGCCATGCTGGGCATCGAACCGGAGAACCTGTGTCTGATCTCTGAGAATACCGGTGGTGGGTTTGGCTCCAAAGGCCGCTCCTATCCCATCATGGGAGTCTGTGGCCATTTCGCGCGCTTGCTGAATCGACCGGTGCAGCTCCGTATTACGCGAGAAGAAGAATTTTACATCGGCGTCGCTCGACCGGGCATGCAGGGCTGGATAAAAATCGGGGTTCGCGCCGATGGCACCGTGGCGGCGGTAGATGTCATCATTATCAGCGATGGTGGACCTACCGGTCGCAACAGTGCATCCTCCTCAGCCCAGCATATCTCCGTCGTGTATACCCCGTCGGCAATGCGTCTGCGCAATATACCGGTGTTTACCAACACCACACCCAGAGGGGCACAACGAGGTCCCGGCCAGAATGAAATGTCGGCCGCATTAGCACCGATTATGGACCAAGCCGCCCGGCAGCTCGGCATGGACCGCGTCGCATTTCGGCGCGTCAACGCGCCAAATAATGAATCCTTGGTCTATGAATACCAGGGACCGGTGACCAGCGCCTACCTGGCTGAAGCCCTCGATAAAGCCTCGGAAATGTTCAACTGGCAGCAACGTGAGAGTCAACCACGCCAGCGCGACGGCAGCAAAGTCCGCGGCATTGGCGTCGGGCTCGGTTATCACTCGGCAGGTGGTAGCGGTTACGACGGACTGGTACGGATTGATCCCAATGGCAAAATTTACTTGCACAGCGGCGTCGGCAATCTCGGTACCTATTCCTATGCTGGCACCGTTAGAGCTGCGGCTGAGGTGCTGCAATGTCGCTGGGAAAACTGCGAGATCGTAAGCGGCAATACCGATCGACATTTACCCCACAGTTCGACCCAGGGCGGTAGTAATACGATTTTTACCCATACCCGTGCTAACTGGGTGGCGGCCGAAGATGCCGTGATGAAATTAAAGGAAATCGCAGCGGCAGAATTTGGCGGTTCGGTTGCTGACTATAGCATCGGCGATGAGCGCGTATTTAAGACCCAGGACAGTAGCCAGGGCATGAGCTACGGTGAAGCGGCAGCGAAAGCCATCGAGTTGGGTGGTAAATACAGTGGTCAGGAATATCCCGATGATATCCATCCGATTACGCGCCGCGCCGTAGAGGGGCTGGCGGGAACTGGACTGATTGGTGTCGCGAAAGATAACTTGCCCAAGCGCGGCATCGCACCCGGCCTGACGGTAGGCATGGCTGAAGTCGAGATTGATCTGGAAACCGGTAAATACCAAATCCTCGATTACGTTGGCGTCTCAGATTGTGGCACGGTGATCCACCCACAAGGCTTATCGCAACAGATCAATGGTGGTGCGGTCTGGGGTTTTGGCATGGCTGCCACAGAACGTCATGTGTACGATCCGCAAAATGCACTGCCCGCCAATCTTGGCTTTTACCAGGCCAAACTTCCAACGATGCTGGATGTACCGGCAGAGATGAAAAATGCAGGTGTCGATATTGCCGACCCTGATAACCCAGCCGGCGGCCGAGGCGTGGGAGAACCTTCACAGGGTTGCGCGGTGGCCGCAGTCACCAGCGCCATAGCAGATGCGTTAGATGGCCACCTGTTCAATCGAGTTCCAGTGACCGCAGACATGATCGTGAATCATGCGGCTGAAATCGAGCAAGAATCAAAACTACTGGCGCTAAACACTTTTTAGTAAAACGAAATACTATCAGCCCGTGGTTAATCTCTTTCGCTAACGGTGCCGTTCTCTCGAACGGTGCCTAGTGCCTGCACTGAGCCTTCTCAAATACTCTTGCCGTGGCGACATGGCACATCAATTTATGAATAGCGGGGTGGAATTTTCGAATTACGCCCCGATATTAGTTTACTAGGCGGCTAAAACAGATCAATAATGCCTACTCGCTAAAAAGGAGACTGATCATGGAATTTGAACTTCTATACTGGCATTGGATTGTTGGCGGCATCGCACTGATGCTCGCTGAAATCTTTATTGGTTCCTTCTTTATTTTCTGGTTTGGCGCCGCGGCAGTAGTGGTTGGCCTGGTCTTGTTACCATTTCCGGGAATAAACGTCCCCGCCCAACTTATCATCTGGGGCGCTTTGTCCACTGTCTTCGCTCTCGCCTGGTTTAAGTACCTGAAACCGCTTTCACGCGATAAAACCAAAGCCGGTTTGTCCAAGGAAGCCTTGTTAGGAGAGATAGGGCAAGTCTTGGCGCCACCCAACGGTGAAAAACGAGGCACCGTCCGATTCCCGGCACCTTTGCTAGGATCCGACGAGTGGATGATCATTTCACAGGATGCCTTGAGTATCGGGGATCGAGTCAGTGTGGTGGATTTGTCTGGAAACTCTCTGATCGTAAAAAAAGCTCAAGCCAGTAATACCACCTAATGCGTTAATACCAAAAAGCTAATACCAATAAGGAGTACAGCGATGGAACCAGCATTTGTAATCGCGATAGCAGTCTTACTGTTTATAATGATAACCGTCGCCCAAGGAGTGCGCCAAGTACCTCAGGGGTACAAATGGGTGGTTCAACGACTGGGTAAATACCACGTGTCGCTTACCCCAGGGCTAAATTTTATCATTCCTTACATCGATGTGGTGGCCCATAAAGTCACCACCAAAGATATCGTTCTGGATATTCCCTCGCAGGAAGTAATCACCAAAGATAATGCGGTGTTGCTCACCAATGCGGTGGCCTACATCAATATCGTATCGCCCGAGAAAGCGGTCTACGGTGTTGAAAACTATGTGATCGCGATTCAGACACTGGTACAAACATCGCTACGCTCGATTTTAGGTGAGATGTCACTGGATGAGGCCTTGTCCTCACGCGATCACATCAAGTCGCATTTGAAGGCAGCCATATCCGACGATATCTCCGATTGGGGTATCATCCTCAAGACCGTCGAAATTCAGGACATAAATCCATCGGACACCATGCAGTCGGCGATGGAAGAACAGGCGGCGGCGGAACGGGCGCGCCGTGCCACGGTGACGCGTGCCGACGGTGATAAACAGGCGGTCATCTTGAAGGCCGAAGGTGAACTCGAGGCATCCAAGCGCGAGGCCGAAGCACAAGTCATCCTGGCAACAGCCAGTAAGAAAGCCATCTCCCTGGTGAGTGAAGCGATCGGCGAGAAAGAAATGCCTGTGGTTTACTTATTGGGTGAGAAGTACATCAACTCGTTGCAAAATTTGGCCGAATCGGACAATACCAAGTTTGTCGTGTTCCCCGCCGATATTCCGGGGGCGCTGAAGGGCTTAATGGGCAGGTAGCGCTTGCTCTATGCAAGCACCTCATGAGGCATGCTCAAGCCAGCAGTTTGAGCATGCGTTGCAGGGCGAAATGGCGATAGCTGGTTAACACCAGGTTCTCTATTTCTTGCCAATTGACTTCTCCGGTAACATCGAGATCGATCCAGCCTCTATGACCAACATAGTAGGGAATCCGGTAGCGCTCATCCATCGTCAAGAAACTCTGTTGTTCGGTGCCAACCCAAACCTGCAGGTTTAGGCGCTGGTGATAGTAATGACTGCAGACAAAGGTTTTTTGCCAGCCTTCCACACCGGATTGCCGAACGGACGTAGAAACTGGCCACGGACATGACTCCAGATTGAACACCTGCAAGCCCCGACCCGGCGCGCTATCATATTAACACCGCTGTGTTCCGGCGAATATTTGGCCGTAACGTCAATACTCACCCAGCACAATTTGACGATTGCCGGACGGTGTACTACAAAGTGGCATTGGCGATGCGCCAAATGATGCATCGAATCGTTCCGCGGCTTTTAACCGGAGTAGAAGTGCCCGGTACTCCTCAGACCGGTCAGTCCACCTGGTGGCCCAAACGAACGCCGAACGATAGAGCGATAAACTGGCATCTCGACACGGAACGTATTTAT
>JADFOC010000004.1 GCA_022563075.1 Pseudomonadota bacterium | reverse complement strand
CGCCTCGGTTGAACTGCCTATCTAATCCAGGTAAAACGCCTACGCTAGGTAATCTGCTTCCCAGTTGACTGCAACCAATCCTTTATCGAGATCGATCTTAACCACCACCGTACCCACCAGATAAGGGATCAACCTTTCCCGGTCATCGATACTGTTCTCACTCGGCGCAACCACCAGCACATCATTAGCACCGGTCTCCAGCATCGTGGCTACTTGTCCAAAGAGTTCGCCATGTTGATTGACTACGTCTAATCCTTCGAGTTGATGCCAGTAGTAGTCATCTGGTTGCAGTGCAGGCAACGCAGCGCGCTCTACTGATAACTCGAGGCCGGTTAGCCCTCTGGCTGTTTCGGGATCATCGACTCCCTTAAAATGTACTACCAGTCCATTGGCCTGTCGCCGGTGCTGATCAATTTCCACGAGCTGCCAACTGCCTTTGAATTCAGCCAGAAGCGACGTGTAATCGAGAATATTTTCCGGTGGTGTGGTAAAAGATTTCAGCTTGAGCCAGCCTTGAATCCCATGCACCTTGCCAATTTGACCCAGCACCAGCAGATTTTTGTCCGTGTCCAAGCGATCGCTCATAGCCTCAGGCGCCGGACCGTTGTCTGCTAGGCCGCAGTGCCTGCAGCCGCTGCGGCATCTTTTGCCAGAGTGGTGACGCGCGAACTCAGCTTCGCACCCTGTGATTGCCAGAACGCCATGCGCTCCAGATCTAATCGCAGGCGCTCTTCCTGACCCTTGGCGAGCGGATTGAAGAATCCAATTCGCTCGATAAAGCGGCCATCACGAGATCTGCGGCTGTCACAGACGGTGATGTGGTAAAAAGGCTTTTTCTTGGCACCACCACGAGCCAAACGAATCGTGACCATAAATTTTCCCTGTACTTTAAAATTCTATAATGTTTATGCGGGCTTACGCGAATCGGCGACGCGAGACAGTAGGCTTGGATAAAAAGGCGGGTATTCTATGTCAATTGGGGATCTATTGGAAGCCCAGAATGACAGTACTTGGGGCTTTCAATGCGATTTCTCGCCTACCCACGCTCTCCAAGCGGGCGCTGAAAAATTTACTGGGATGCTTGAAAAGGGTGAGATTAACCACAAAATCGCGTCAAAAACGCGGAAAGCTTCCCCCTCGCGGGCCCGGAAATCCTCCTGGCCCCTGCAGTCCACCCAAACCGCGCATCATGTTGGCCATGCCGCCACCCTTCATCTTCTTCATCACCTTCTGCATCTGCTTATGCTGCTTTAACAGGCGATTGAGATCCTGAATCTGCGTGCCCGAACCCTGAGTAATCCGGCGTTTACGGGAGCCATTGAGGACGCCCGGGTTTATACGTTCACGCATCGTCATGGAGTTGATAATCGCTTCCATCCGGCAGAATTGAGAATCATCCACCATGTTGGCCGCGCCTGGCGGTAAGGCACCCATACCCGGCATCTTGTCGATAAGGCTGGCGACACCGCCCATCTTCTGCATCTGCTTGAGTTGTTCTTTAAAATCTTCCAGATCGAAACGCTTACCTCGCTTAATCTTATGGACCAGCTTGGCGGCTTTGTCCTTATCGACTTTGCGTTCCGCTTCCTCGATCAAGGAAAGCATGTCACCCATGCCAAGTATACGAGACGCTATTCGGTCTGGGTAGAATGGTTCCAGCGCGTCGGGGGTTTCACCCATACCGATAAACTTGATCGGCTTGCCGGTAATTTGGCGAACGGAAAGCGCGGCACCACCGCGGGCGTCACCATCAACCTTGGTTAATATGACACCGGTCAACGGCAGTGCATCGTTAAATGCTTTCGCGGTGTTGGCGGCATCCTGCCCGGTCATGGCATCGACCACAAACAGGGTTTCAATTGGATTTAACAGGCCGTGTAATTGGCTTATTTCGTCCATCATGGGTTGGTCAATTGCCAGGCGACCTGCGGTGTCAACAATCAGCACGTCGACGAATTTTCGTTTGGCTTCTGCCAGGGCCGCGGTAGCGATCTCGCCCGGTGACTGAGTATTGTCGCTGGCGAAGAATTCCACACCTACTTCCTGCGCCAGGGTTTGTAGCTGTTGAATAGCGGCCGGCCGGTAAACATCCACGCTCACCACCATGACGGTTTTCTTCGCTTCTCGCTGCAACCACCTGGACAACTTGGCAACCGTGGTAGTCTTACCGACGCCTTGCAATCCAGCCAGAAGTACAACCGCCGGCGGCGTGGTTTTCAAGTCCAATTCGGCGTTGGTCGAACCCATCAAGGCTACCAGCTCTGCCTGTACGATCTTGATGAATGCCTGACCCGGGGTCAGACTCTTGGCGACTTCCTGACCCACGGCACGTAAACTTACTCGATCGATAAACTCTTTAACCACCACCAGCGCCACGTCGGCCTCCAGCAGGGCACGCCGCACTTCGCGCAAAGCGTCTTGAATATTGTTTTCTGTGAGGGCTGCCTTACCGGTTAACTTTCTAAAGGTACCGGAGAGCCGTTCTGTTAAATTATCAAACACTGCCAACTACCGCCTGGATTAAATTGCGTTCGCTTGCCAATCGAAATGGATACTACATTATAGCCAAATCCCCGAAGCTAAAAAAAGGGCTTCAACCGCTACAACACTTATGCGACACTTTCTGATAAATTCTCAGCCATAGTTTTCAACTCAGCGAGCAACATGCAAGTTACTATCATCTCGGGCCTGTTCGCCGTCTGCTTCTACCTGATTGGGTCGATCTTGCAGGGGCTCAACTTCGCGGCCAACAGGGACACTCGCCGCAAGGTATTCGCCTTTGGCATCCTGGCGGTAATCGCCCATGCCATAAGTGCCTATGGGGTCATTCGAGCCCCCAGTGGCTATCACTTTGGCATCTTCGAGATCAGCACCCTGATCACCCTGTCGATATCACTGGTGGTGTTGATTAGCAGCATCAGAAAACCTCTGGATAATTTGTTTCTCGGCTTGTTTCCGCTTGCCATCCTGGCGATCCTCGCTTCGATAACCATTAGCAGCGATTACCCGCCCACCGATCTTAGTCTGGGATTGGCCAGTCACGTGCTGGTGTCAATCCTGGCTTATAGCTTTATTACTATCGCCGCCCTACAGGCTGGATTCCTTTCCTTTCAAAATCATCAACTGAAACAGGGTCACGCGGGCGGCCTAATCAGCAAGTTTCCACCGCTGCAGGACATGGAAGTGCTGTTGTTTGAGCTGCTATGGGTTGGTCAGCTTTTACTCAGCCTCGGTATCATTGCCGGACTATTCTTTATTGAAGATTTCTGGGGACGCGATGGGGTCCCCCACAAGACGATTTTCTCTATCCTCGCCTGGATCGTATTTGCGGTGTTGCTATGGGGCCGACATCAATTAGGCTGGCGTGGGTTAACCGCTATTAGGGGTACTTTAAGCGGTTTCGCACTGCTTATTGTCGGATTCTATGGCACCAAGTTTGCCTTGGAGTATGTTCTCAGCTAACCAGTGTTGTGTTTATTCAACTTCCATTGCCCGGTGAAACCTCTGCATGAACGCTAACTACTTTATATGAATGCCGAAGGCTCTTCATTAGCGACTCTGCTGTCATTTTTTGTGCTATTGATCATTGCTTCAGCTTATTTTTCCGGCACGGAAACCGGCATGATGAGTATCAATCGCTATCGATTGAAGCACATGAAGCGCAATCAACATCCGGGCGCCACTCGTGTCAGTAAACTTCTTGAAAAACCTGACAAGTTAATAGGCGTTATCTTAATTGGCAATAACTTCGTCAATTTTCTAGCCGCATCGATTGCCACATCGATTGCGATCCTCATACTGGGAGAACCGGCACCTATAGCTACAGCAATCATCCTAACGCTAATTGTCTTGATTTTTGCCGAGGTAACGCCGAAAACGATTGCTGCCTTGTATCCGGAGAAGATTGCCTACCCTTCCAGTTTGCTGCTTAGGCTGTTACTGAAGGTTCTTTATCCGGTAGTGTGGATAGTGAATTTTGTTTCCAATAATCTCGTACGCTTACTTGGATTCAAGCTCGAAAGGGATGATCAATATCAACAACTTTCAGCAGATGAATTGCGGACAGTGGTTGATGAATCGAGTGACCGCATTCCGCAACGACGACATGGCATGCTGCTAAATATTCTGGACTTGGAAAAGGTCACGGTAAATGACATTCTGGTTCCCAGGAATGACATTCTCGGGATCGATATCGATGATGACCTTGACGAGATTCTGGATCAAATCGCTAACAGCCAACACACGCGAATGCCTATCTATAAAAAAGACATCGACAGCATCGTCGGCATCTTACATTTACGCAGTGCGGGCAAATTTATCAAAGTTGAAAACCTGAATAAGGCAATCATCATCCAGGAGACGACCGAACCCTATTTTATCCCGGAAAGCACTCCGCTACATACGCAACTGTTTAATTTTCAGAAGAAGAAGTTACGCATGGCCGTGGTCGTCGACGAGTACGGTGCAGTAAAAGGCATCGTCACGCTGGAAGATATTCTCGAAGAAATTGTTGGCGAGTTTACTACCGACCTGGCAGCCAGCAGCAGAGATATACATGAACAAGAGGATGGCAGCTTCCTGATCGACGGATTTACCAATATTCGGGACATCAATCGTATCCTGTCATGGCATCTGGATAGCAGTATCGCGAAGACCCTGAACGGCTTCCTAATGGAAATTTTGCAATCGATTCCCGATTCGTCTGTTGGCATCGAACTGGACGGCTACTATGCAGAAATTGTTCAAGTGAAAGACAATGTTATCCGCACTGTCAAAATGCGGGAAATAAATTCGACGCAAGCCGAGCGCCTCGATGAAGCCTAAGTCGATCTTATAATCCTGGTATCACACATCTTGCAGTCATCGAGCCCGCTCATTTGCCGCGACGAGATATCACTGATTCGTTTGCCCGCTTCATTCTTAATGGCCAGTGCCATTCGATAGTCGGTACCCGCATCGATCTGCCAAAACTGCCAGCGCCTTGCGTCATCGATCCTGGCCGAGTCAAATTGAATAGTGAGCTTATCCAGGGCCGGAAACGTGTAGCTAAACTGCCGCAGTGGAATCGCGAGGCCCAGACCACAAGCCTTGATGTAAGCCTCTTTCAAGGTCCAAAGCTCATAGAATCGCGATTGCCGCTGCGCCTGAGGTAATGCCAACAGATTCTGTACTTCTTGCTTGGAAAAAAACCGATCGGCGATTCTGGCTACTCGTCTTCGCTTAATACTGCTCTCTATGTCTACGCCGATAAACTCTGCCGCGGTAACAGCCAATACCAGTTTCTCACCCGAGTGGGAGAGATTAAAGTACAGCGAAATTGCATGTTGAGCAGCATCGATAGCAGGTTTGCCATAGTCATTGCTCACGAAACGCCAGTCAGGCGGTGCGATGTGCGGTGCATACCGACTCAATACACACCGGGTTAGCAGGCGGCTCGCTAGCAACTGCTTGCGATGCCGATCAAAATAGTAACGGTTATACCTTTGCAACTCCTGATCATTTAACCAGGAGAGACACCGCTGTTCAATTTCCTGCAGCGAGAAACCTGCCTGGTCGACATGCCACAGATGAATTTCGGAATCATGGAGTTGCATGATTAATATTCGCCTGACTCCGATAAATCATAAACACAATGCAGCTTTTTGCGGGATATGCGCTGTTCACTCGGATAGCCGTATGCATTGTTAACGTAAAGAATATCATCCAGTTCGATGGACTGGTTGACATGGCTATGGCCATAAATATGGATGTCTGGCTGTAGTTGTTCAACTTGTTTCCCCAGGCCGAGACTTCCGAGGACCGGATACACTGTTCTGCGTTTTTTCGGAATTCCCGGTGGCATCACATCTATTCTTGGGAGAAAATGTGAAAAACTGATTACGGTTTTATTTCGAGTATTCAGCGCAGAAATATTTTTGTTCAGAAAATAATCTGATACTGCCACACTGCTGGCGAGGAAAGACGGCCAGCGACAGGCGCGGAAATCGCGCCACGCTCGCAGCAGCTGTCGATCTGGTTCTCCGAATGAAAAGTCATACCAAGACAGTAACGGCACAAAGCTGATCTGCCCGCATTGGACTACAGACGTTCGAATCCCCTGCTTTGCGCATAACCTATCGATTGCTTCGAACTTTTCCAGAGAGGACAAGTTTTCTCCATTTCGGATCCACAATTCATGGTTTCCCGGGACAAACAGAACTTCCTTAAATTTTGCCTGCAGCGAATCAAACACCTGTTGCAACACGCTGAGATCGTCAGATACGTCCCCGGCCAAGATTAATACGTCGGCCTGATAATCGTTCTGACTCAATTGCAGAATCCACTGCAGATTTTCCACATAGCCCACATGTAAATCCGAAACCGCGAACACTCTCATGCAGTGAACCCACTTAGCCGGCGAAAGGAACTTGTTATACTGTGTCGATGACTCATATTTTAGCAACTGATTTGGAGACATTACTTACCCAGGTCAGAAACTGCCAGATATGCAAGGACTCGATTCCACAACCCAACCCGGTACTACGGGCAAACAGCGCCGCATCTCTGTTAATCATCGGTCAGGCGCCGGGCACGAAAGTACACGCGAGCGGCATTCCCTGGAATGATGCCAGCGGCCAACGCTTGCGTAAATGGATGGGTGTTACAGATGATCAGTTTTATGATGAAACTCTCGTGGCTATCATGCCGATGGGTTTTTGTTATCCCGGAAAGGGCAAATCCGGCGATCTACCGCCACGTCCCGAATGTGCTCCGCAATGGCATTCCGCCATTCTTGAAGGCCTGCCCAATATCAAGAGTACTTTGTTGATTGGATTGTACGCACAAAATTACTATCAACCATCCGCTTATAAAAACCTCACCGAACGGGTTCGTGATTGGCGGAAGTTTGCTCCAGCCTACTTCATGTTGCCGCATCCATCGCCTCGCAATCAACTGTGGTTACGTCGTAATCCCTGGTTCGAGCAAGAATCTGTACCCCAGCTTAGAAAAACCGTTCGCACTATTTTGCATCTGCCACCTGCTGTTTAATGAATTTAGCCAGCAGTAAATAGTCTTCTCGCCGGGGATCAGACTTGCGCCAGGCCATGCCAATTTCACGGCACACATTCTCATCGCTAAAGTGCTTTAACTGTAAACGAGTATCGCCCAGTACGTTCGATTGAACCGAGATGTTCGGCAACAGAGTGAGGCCCAGCCCATTGGCAACCATCTGTACCAGCGTATGCAGACTGGTTCCCTGATACACCAGATCGGTGTCGGCACGGTCAAGTTTGCAGGCTTCCAACGCGTGATCCCGCAGACAGTGCCCTTCTTCCAGCAGCAGCAGACTCTCACCGCGCAGTTGTTCCAGTTTTACCTGCTTCGATTTTTCCAAGCGGTGACCTGGCGGCAAACACAGCAGGAATTCATCTTTGAACAAATTGATCGTTTCCATCTCCGGCAGCACATAGGGGAAAGCCAGAACAATGAGATCCAATTGGCCCTGCTGCAACAGTTGCACCAGTTGTGCACTCAAGTCTTCTTTCAGATACAGTTTTAACTTGCCGTAACTTTTGCGTAGCTCGGACAAGATCGGCGGTAGCAAGAACGGCCCGATCGTCGGGATCACCCCGAGGCGAATTTCTCCTGCCAGGGTCTCCTGGTGGGAACGAGCCAGACTAAGCAAGTTCTCTACTTCACCCAGAATAATTCTCGCCTGGCCTAATAGCCGCTCTCCCAGTGGTGTGATCAGCACCGATTTCCTATTCCTCTCAAAAATCACTGCCCCTAACTGGAATTCCAGTTCCTGGATAGCGGCGCTCAGGGTTGATTGGGTGACATGACAGGCGGCGGCGGCCTTAGTGAAATGCCGGTACTCGGCCACCGCACAGAGATATTTCAACTGCTTGAGAGAAGGGTTCATGGGATGAGATTGTAATCGAAAAAAACGATCAAAACATCAAATAAAATCAATTAGATTTGTTAAGGGAATTGCCGTATGTTAACCAACATCAACAAAATCGATGACAACACAACAGGAGACACAGCATGTCACTAAAAGGATCCAAGACCGAAGAGAATTTGAAGGCGGCCTTTGCCGGTGAATCACAAGCGAATCGCCGCTACCTGTACTTTGCCAAGAAGGCCGATGTAGAGGGTTACAATGACGTGTCAGCCCTGTTTCGTTCCACCGCCGAGGGTGAGACCGGTCACGCCCATGGTCATCTCGAATATCTTGAAGAAATAGGCGATCCGGCTACCGGGTTACCCATCGGTCCCACCGCGGACAATCTCAAGGCGGCGGTGGCCGGCGAAACCTATGAATACACCGATATGTATCCGGGCATGGCCAAGGACGCCCGAGACGAAGGCTTCGATGAGATTGCCGACTGGATGGAGACTCTGGCCAAGGCAGAGCGCTCTCACGCCAATCGCTTTCAAAAAGCCATCGATTCGCTCGACGACTAAAATCCACTCGCGATCCTGCCGGCACCCTGGCGGCAGGATCCCATGACTACACTGGTTACTGGCTTCTCTGGAGATGCTCGATGGCACATCAAGGTAGGGAAGGAGGTCTGGACGCGCCTACCAGACATCCACTCAAGCAGAACGAACCCGAGTTTTGGGACGAACACGCGCTCAATCAAGAATTGGAGAGAGTCTTCGACATCTGCCATGGCTGTCGTCGCTGCGTGAATCTATGTAATGCCTTCCCGACACTGTTCGATCTGGTGGATGAAAGTGACACCATGGAAGTGGATGGTGTCGCCGTGGCCGACTACACCAAGGTTGTCGATCAATGTTACCTGTGTGACCTGTGCTACCTGACCAAATGCCCCTATATACCTCCCCATGAATGGAACGTGGACTTTCCGCATTTGATGCTGCGGGCGAAAGCGGTCAAATTCAAAAAAGGTGACACAAAATTTCGGGACAGACTCATAACCAGTACCGACCTGGTGGGCAAAGTGGCTTCGAAACCGCTGTTGAACAGCTTGGTAAACGGTGCCAACAAGAACCGTAGCGCACGTGTCTTGCTTGATAGCGTCCTGGGGATACATCAGCTGGCGAATCTACCCGAGTACACCGACAAGCCCTGGCGCCGAGAAAATGCCGCATTAGTCATTGATCCATCCAGCACCGCAAGCGCTGCCAGGCCCCAAACTGGAGGTGAAAACTCAGAAAGCGTGACTCTTTTTACCACTTGTTACTGCAACTACAACGAACCATCGATCGCCGACAGTTTGGTAAAAATTCTTCACCACAATAATATCCCTGTTAACCTGGCCGTGCGGGAGCATTGCTGCGGCATGCCGAAGCTGGAACTCGGTGACTTCGATGCAGTCACTCATCTGATGCAAAAGAATATTCCCGTACTCTATGAACGCGTGCAGCAAGGCAATGTCATCATCGCGGCGGTTCCGTCCTGCGTACTCATGTTCAAACAGGAACTGCCCTTGATGTTTCCCGATGACGAACAGGTCAAGGCGGTAGCGCGTGCTTTTTACGATCCATTCGAATACCTGCACAAATTACACAAAGCCGGCAAATTCAATACGCAGTTTAAAAATCCCCTGGGTAATGTCAGCTACCACGTCGCCTGCCATCAACGGGTGCAGAACATAGGCCCTAAAACCAAGCAGATTCTGGAGTTAATTCCTGATACTTCGGTGCAGACTATCGAACGCTGCTCTGGACACGATGGCACCTATGGCGTCAAGCAAGAGACACTCGAGTTTGCCAACAAGATCGTCAAACCCATCGTGGCTAAGATAAAACAACAGGAGCCTGATCACTATGGCAGCGACTGTCCGATTGCCGGCAAGCACATCGAGCACAATCTCGACACCGGCCAACCCGCTACCCACCCACTCGACCTGCTCTGCCAGGCATATGGAATTTAAACGGTCATTAGCCGAGGTGCCATCAAGATGAAGAAACTCACTCTCGCTGATTTATTGTCAATCCAGGCCTATGCGGCACAGCGACCCGCAATTCGGCAGGCGATGATGCAACACAAGAAAACCCGCCGCATCGCTTTGGGTCCGAATGCCATGTTGCACTTCGAAGATTACCTGCTGATGCGCTATCAGATTTTGGAAATCATTCGCGCCGAAAAAATCACCGATGAAACAGATCTTCTGGCAGAACTGGAGACCTATAATCCGCTGATTCCCGATGGGTCGAATCTAAAGGTCACGTTCATGCTCGAATATCCGGATGCAACGGAAAGGAAAGAGAGGCTCAGCCAATTAGTTGGCATCGAAGAATTGATATCGATACAGATCGATGATTTCCAAGCAGTCTATCCAATCGCCAATGAGGATCTACCCCGATCGACTGCGGAGAAAACTTCCGCGGTACACTTTCTGCGTTTTGAATTTACCGAAGCCATGATCGCGGCGGCTCAAGATGGCGCCGATTGGTTGATCCGCAGTGAACATTCAAATTACCAACACAGCACAGAGACGCTGCCGACCCACATCTCGCAGTCACTGCTGCGCGATTTTAGCTGACGCCAGTTTGCCTTAGCTCCCGGCAGAAGCTAGGTTGTGGGCTCATCCTGGTTCCGGTAGCATCGAGCGCCGGACAAATACTAATTGAACGACAGCCAACAGGAATTCAGCATGAAAACACGATACCTGCAACCCAGACTCATTGCCTTCGTCGCAGCAGTTTGCGTTGCCGCCACTGCCTGGGCAGACGAGCATGGCGGCACCAACCTAAGCTCGATCACACCGATACACTCTACCAACTTCGGCATCGATCAGGCCGAGATAGAAGAGATCAAGGCACAGATGCAGGCGGCGGTGGATGGCGACTTTATTCCTGGCGCTCTATTGCTGGTAGGCAATGCCCGAGGCGTGGGCGTTTTAGCAACTGTAGGCATGCAGGCCAAGGGCGCAAACACGCCTATCAATAAAGACACTATCTTTCGCATCTACTCCATGACTAAACCGATAATCAGCGTCGCTACCATGTCGATGGTAGAAGATGGACTCATTGCACTGGACGATCCGGTGAGCAAATACATCCCCGCATTCGCCAAGCTTAAAGTCATCGACCGGGACACCGATGAAATCAGCCCAGCCAATAATGTGATGACGGTGCAACACTTGCTGACTCACGAATCCGGCCTGATCCAGGCTTTCTTCTCCCCGGACAGCGCACTGGGCCAGATGTACACACGCAACCTCACTGGCGACCTCACGGCCGGTGAACTTGCCGCACGTCTGGGTGAAATGCCGGTGTATTTCGAGCCTGGCACAGCCTGGCATTATGGCCATTCCACCGACGTTTTAGGTGCGGTGTTAGAAGTTGCCGCCGGAAAAACCCTCGATCTGCTGCTGCAGGAGCGCATCTTCGGACCGCTGGGTATGGATGAAACCACGTTTTGGGTGCCCGCTTCGAAAGCCTACCGTATTGCCGAGCCCATCCATGGACAAATGAGCGACAACACCGTAGTCAGGCGCATGTTGTCCGGTGGTGGCGGTCTTAATTCAACTGCCGAAGACTATGTCCGCTTTGCCGAGATGCTGCTGAATGGCGGCGAGTATCGAGGCCACCGCATCATTGAAGCAGACACGCTGGAGCTAATGACCCAAAAATACCTGGGCGCAGAGGTGTCTCGGGAGTTCTATTTCTTTGGCAATCGCGGTGACTGGGGCCTGGGATTTCACCTGCAGCCCACCGCAGGCAACGACGCCAATGGTCCTCACAACTTTGGCTGGCGCGGGATTGGCGGTACCCTATTCATCGTGGACCGGGAAAATGACTTCTACATGATTTACCTGGAACAGAAACGCGGCGGACCCGGCGGTGCTCCGTTTGACAACAATATTGCTCAGCGCGTCGTCTACCAGGCCATGCGTCATTAAAATCAGTGCCAAATACATGTTGGAGCCAAATTTCCCGAGGAAACTTGACCTTGACACTTGGCTATTCCCTGGCACCAATCAATTCAACAAATCGTATTTCCGTAAATAACCGCGCAACTGATGGTAGCTGAGGTTCAGGAATTCGGCGGCCTTTTTCTGATTGAATTGATTCTGTTCCATCGCCTGCTTGAGCAAGTTGATTTCGAAGCGCTGGACTTCGTGCTTAAAATCAAACGAACTGACAGTGGATAGATCTGGCGTCGCCAGGTAAACACCGTCGCCTGCGGCTGTGTCCGCCACAGCCGTCGATTGTTTCGGGCGGTAAGGTGAATCAAATGGGTTGAATATCAATCGGGTGATGTGACCGCCGCTATTTTGATACACGGCACGCTCAATCACATTTTTCAGCTCACGAATATTGCCTGGCCAGGAATAGCTTCGCAGTGCTTTCTGCACCCGGTCGGAAAACCCTGCAAAGAACTCCCCACCCAGCTCCTTTACCATATCCACGGCAAAATACTCAGCCAGTACCAGTATATCTTCTAGCCGTTCTCGCAGTGGTGGTAGCGTCACCACATCGAAAGCCAATCTGTCGAGCAAGTCTTCCCGGAATTTATTCTGCTTCGCCAATTCAGGCAAATCCTGGTTGGTCGCCGCGATAATACGCACATCCACGGTAATTGTCTCATTGCCACCCAGGCGTTCAAACTCACCGTATTCGACGACTCGCAGGATCTTTTCCTGCACCGGCATGGCCGTGTTGGCCAACTCATCGAGAAACAGGGTGCCCTCATCGGCACGTTCGAAATAACCCTTGCGTTGTTTGTTAGCCCCGGTATAGGCACCGGCTTCATGCCCGAATAATTGCGCTTCCAGCAACGTCTCGGTCATGGACGCGCAATTGATCTTGAGAAAATTCTGTTGCCAACGCCTGGATAGAAAATGCAAGCGCGCCGCTATCAACTCCTTGCCGGTACCGCGCTCGCCGACTATCAACACCGGTTTATTAAGCGGCGCTACCGCAGACACATGTTCCTGCATCTCCAGGAAACTAGCAGACTCGCCAATCATCCTCGGTGCTACATTAGGCTCTTGCATATAAGATCAATAAAAACAGTCTGTTACAGTAATGAAAAAGGACTTTATGGTTCCATGTTAGAGTATTTGGGGGCTTGTTTTCGTTTTTAAACGTTACTGATAGTGAAAATTACCATTTGTTAAGTTATTTAGCTATTACCAGGCTATCTGTTCCGAGGCTCATATAAATAACGTATTATTTTCAATAGCTTACAGATATAGAATAGTTGGCATGGTACCTGCTCATCAGTTACTAAACCATCCTGGGTTGGTGGTAAGTAACTAAAGATACATTTGAGGTATCAGTAATGAGTATATTTAACCGACTATCTGACATTATTAATTCCAACATCAGCGCGTTGCTGGATAAAGCGGAAAATCCCGAAAAGATGATTCGCATGGTTATCCAGGAGATGGAAGAGACCCTGGTAGAAGTCCGCAGTGGGACGGCCAAGGTGATCGCTGAGAAAAAAACTCTGACGCGCCGTGCAGAGCAGCTGAAGAAACAAGCACTAGACTGGGAAAGCAAGGCCGAATTGGCCCTTTCCAAGGATCGCGAAGATTTGGCCAAGGCGGCACTGTTGGAAAAATCCAATATCAACTCCAGTGTCGAGATCACGGAAACGGATTTGCAAAAACTCGGGGAGACTCTGGACAAGCTCAGTACCGAGATCGAGCAGCTGCAATCCAAACTCAACGACGCGCGGGCTCGGCAGAAGACCATCGTCATGCGCACCAAGGCTACCGCTTCACGGCTCCACGTGAACCGTCAATTGTATAGCTACACTATTGACAACGCGATGGACAAATTTGAATATTACGAAAAGAAAATTGACCAGATGGAAGGGCAGATGGACAGCATCCATATCGAGAAGAGAGGACTACAAAGTGAGTTTGAAGAACTGGCGAAGCAAGAGTCGATTGACAAGGAACTGGCCGCTCTAAAAACCAAACTTAAAGAAAAGTAGGATTTCACTATGGGCGTTTTAGAGTTCATCATATCAATAGTAGCATTGGTACTAGGCGCAGTGACCATCTGGATCGTGCTGCTGAAAAAAGGGCGTCGCAGCTATCAGATCCAAGCGCAAGGTGATTATGACATGGGGGAATTGGCGGTCATGGCTGAATCCCTGACGGAACGCATCGACGTACTGGAAACTATCCTCGATGCTGAAGTACCCGACTGGAGAGAACAGAATGCGAATGGGGTTGAGTAGTATGCATCTTGACCGAGAAAACAAGCGTTGCCTCGGAGTCTGTGCCGGCGTTGCCGACTGGCTTGAAGTACCCGCTACCCTGGTCAGAATCATCTTCATCATCTGCGTAATCTCGTGGCCCACCCTGATCGTTGGCTATTTCCTTTTGTACTTCTGCCTGGACAAGGAAATCACTCCAGACAAACTGCGGGACTATTTCAATGACGCGAAAACTGCCGATCATTTCAAACAACTGAATTACCGTAAACCGATTTACAAGAACTCACGCAACAAGCGTATTGCCGGGGTCTGCAGCGGCATTGCCGATTATCTCGAAGTCAGTGCCTTCTCGGTGAGAGCCGTTACTCTGTGTTCGCTCTTCATCTTCGGACCGTTTACCTTCTGGGCTTATATCATCTGTATCTTTGTATTCGACCCGGATCCTCATACCACAGACGCCGACAGTTATGCGAGAAAAATGCAGCGCCGACAACGACGTGCTGAACGTCGAGCACGCAGACATGCGCGAAAAAATCGTGTGCGCATGAGCTATGCCAACGAAGAATTTACAGCCGATATGAAGGACATGAAAGACAAGGTTAAAGCCGCCGTGAGTCGAATGCATGATACTACCGCAAAAACTGACGAATCCACCGCAGCAGCAAGCCAATACTCGCGCAAAGAGTGCACCGAAATCTACAGCAGCCTGGAAACCCGTCTGCGAGAAATCGAGGCGTTCATGACCTCGAAGAGATTCCGTCTGCATTGCGAATTCAATCGCATCTAAGTGCACCAACCGAAATTCCTTCGCCAGCAGAGAGAGCACTATCCTCAACCTCAGATCGTGGATTGCCATTCACTTCACTAAACCAGTATAGTACCCCGACCCAGCGCGACCGATCAGGCTACGCTGGTCAGCATCCAACGAATAAGATTGTCCGACACCGCCCGCTATGAAGTACTGCCATCATTGTGCCGCTAAACTCATCCTCCGCGTGCCGGAGGGTGACGACAGACCTCGATACTGCTGTGATGCTTGCGATCGTATCTTCTATCAAAACCCCAAAAATGTAGTTGGCACCCTACCAATCTATGGCGACCAGGTATTGCTCTGTAGACGCGCGATCCAGCCGCGGCTCGGTAAATGGACTCTGCCGGCAGGTTATATGGAGAACGGAGAATCCAGTCTTAGCGGAGCCATACGTGAAACCCTGGAGGAAGCCGGTGCCAGGGTATCGGTTCAAGATGACTGCCTCTATACCCTGTTTAATTTACCTTCCATTAACCAGGTCTATATGTTCTTCCGTGCCGAACTGGTAGATCTTGATTTCACCGCCGGGGCTGAATCACAGGCAGTCGCCTTATTCAGCGAACCCGACATTCCCTGGCAGGAGATCGCCTTTCCCGTGGTTAAGAGCACGCTGAAGTATTATTTTCAGGATTTACCCGTCAGGCGATTTCCAGTTCGAATGTTTGATGTCCATCATGGCGAAGATCACACCGTTACTACCCGGTTGATCAGTCAAAGCCCTATCGGCGTCGATCAGTGAACTGACAGTTCTAAAATTATTCCCAACCTGCACTTGCACCAACCAATTTTTGCTTTGGGCACAAACTCTTTAGCCCCATGCTGCGGTTGTAGGAATCTATCCTACAACGCCCATTTTGCTGTCTAAACCTCACGCATTTAAAGGCGCACAGCCTGATTTCATTCTTGAAACAGTACTCTATCCAGTATTTCCGACCTGCAAACAATACGTTATTAAACTTTTCTTTTTTATAACGAAGCGTTGATAATGGCGTTGGCTCCTGACGAGCCTCCCACTCATGCAGCAAATTGAAAGGATAAAACTATGAACATGACAGGGCATTGTAGAATTGCATCGATAGGCACCTACCTGCCAGATCAGGTCGTGTCATCAAGTGAACTGATGGACGAGATCCAATCCGAACACCTATTTGGTATCTCCAATACCTGGATCGAGGAATTGACCGGCATCCATTCCCGACGCTTCGCGGCAAGCGATGCCAAACCTTCAGATCTAGCTATTCATGCGGGACGGCGTGCCTTAGAAAAATGCAATATGGACCCCAAGGACATTGGCATGGTGCTGTATTGCGGGATTGATCGCGACTGGATCGAGCCTGCCACATCCCACCGAATACAGCGCGAACTGGGCTGTATTAATGCCACCTGCCTAGACATAAGCAATGCCTGTCATGGCTTCTCTAATGGCATTTCGGTGGGCGATGCCATGATCGCCACCGGCGCTATTGAGAATGTGCTGGTGGTCACCGGCGAAGTACCCAGCCATCTGATACGGGACGTAATCAAAGACATTAAGGAAAACCCCACTTTGGAGAACTTTCACGCCAAGGTAGGTGGCTTCACCACAGGCGATGCTGGAGGCGCGGTGATACTGCAACGTGCGTCAGCCACATCCGGAATTAAAAACTATCGATTCGATAGCCGCGGGCGCTACACCGACTTGTGCTACTACAAGTTCGATCATACCGGCAAACGCTGCGGCCAAATGATCATGGACAGAATCTCTGCAGTGATGATCCACATGCATCAATCACTCATCGCTGGAACCTATAAGTTGTTGAATTGGCGCCCGGATGACGTGGATCATCTAATTTGTCACCAGGTAGGAAGCAAACCACATCACAGATTGGCAAAATTAGCGGGAATTTCGCTCGAAAAGGCTCCCACTATATTTCAGAGTTATGGTAACCTCACTACCGCTACCCTTCCTGTCACTCTTGAAGTCGCTAGACCACAGGTGGGAGACAAGATATTAATTTTAGGTGCCGGCAGTGGCCTGTCGATTAGTCAAATAGGCCTGGTTCTATAGCCTGCAGCGGATGACCCCTGGGTTCTGACGCTGTTATAAAATCTGGTTATATAAAATGGAATTGTTATTACTTCCTGCCTTATTCGCGATTTGCTTGAAGATTGCCATCTTCCTGCGCTATCACCACTCGCTGCGCCGCGAAAATTTCAACCTCGCCATGTTTTTTATCGCTATCTTTCTCCTGAATATCGCCGAACTGTTTTCCATCAAGGCTCAATTCTCCGAGCACACACTGTTACTGATATTACTGGCCTATGACTGCTGTGCAATTTTCACTCTTCACGCCTATGTCAACCTGGCGCTGGAATACTCAGAATTCAATTGGCACACCAACAAGATAAAGCTGGCACTCAACGGCATTCTGGCCAGTCTAATCGTCGCCATGATATTCAGCCGCTCTATCGTCGCGGGGGTCGAACCAACCAGCTATTCCCTCACTCGAATTGCCGGTGACATGTATTGGGTATTCGAACTTTATTTGCTGGGTGGATTGCTGCTGGCAGTTAGCTTACTGTTTCGTGGAATGACTCACTCTGCTTCCAATGTGAGCCGACAGCAGTGTCTCATCGTGCTAATCAGTACCGCCGCACCAGTAGCGGTGACTTTCGCCGTCATGCTATTGATGGCTATAGGCGTGAATATTAACTCAGCCATCCTCATGTCTTTGGCCTTCACTGCGAGTTTAGCCATGATGGTGTTCGCCGAAGAGAAAACCAGACTATTTCGCCTACTTACATTCATCCCTTACACCAAGGAACGAAAATTCCACAAGCAACTGATGGAGCAGATTACCGAATGCATCGCGATCAATGATAATCCAGCCGCAGAGAAGTCATTGAATCTTAAACGCATGATGCGGGAGTTCGAAGGCGCGGTAGTAGCACATGTGCTGGGATACTATGCCGGTAATCAGAAGAAAACTGCCAGTGCGCTTGGCGTATCCGAGGCCACGGTATCGCGCCGAACTCGTGCCTGTGCTCGACGCAACGCGGCGCGAAGCTATTCCAACGATTCGGTTCGAATCACCGAGTAAGCCACTTCTTCATAGGGATGCGATCTCTTTAAGGCCTCGATTGCCTGGTTGATCTTTGCTTCCGAACACACCATCTCCACCTTGTACTCGGCAACAGACTCGATCTCGTCTTGTTTTCCCTGGTAGGGCGTGCTGCCTTGCAGCGGTCGATACTGTCCCTGACCAATGATCTGCCAGGCACAACGATCATAGTCACCGACCACACCGGCGCCCGCCGCAAACATGGCTGATTTAACCTTCTCCAGATGCGATTCCGGGACATAAAATTCAATTTTGAATAGTGCCTCAGCAGGCATTTCAGTCCAGCCACCTGCGAGCATTGCGAAACATGCGCATGCTCGGCGCGTCTTCCTGCCAAGTGTCTGGATGCCAGGAATTTTGACTCACTCTGAACACCCGCTCTGGATGCGGCATCAGGAGTGTAACCCGGCCATCGCGAGCGGTAATGCCAGCTATTCCCTGCGGCGAACCATTTGGATTCGCCGGATAGACCTCGGTGGTGTCGCCTCGATTATCCACATAACGCATGGCAATACCGTCGTTGACTGTCAGTGTCTCCAACTCATCATAACTGGAAAATTGTGCACAACCCTCACCATGGGCCACCGCCAACGGGAAACGAGAATCTTCCATCTGCTGCAGAAAAACCGATGGCGAATTCTCTATTTTCACCAGGCTGACCCTGCCTTCGAATTGCTCCGAGCGATTGCGCACAAACCTCGGCCAATTGCCAGCCCCGGGGATTAATTCATGCAACAGAGACAGCATCTGGCAGCCATTACACACGCCCAGGGTCAGCGTATTGGGATTATTGAAGAATTGTTCAAATTGCGACCTGGCCCGATCATTAAACAACACGGATTTAGCCCAGCCGCCGCCCCCACCCAATACATCACCGTAGGAAAATCCTCCACAGGCAACCACCAGATTGAATGTATCGAGATTCACTCTCCCGCTGATGATATCCGTCATATGGACATCGATTGCGGCAAACCGCGCGCGATCAAATGCGGCCCCCATTTCAACCTGACCGTTTACACCTTGTTCCCGCAACACCGCCACCCTCGGCCTGGAGCCGACGTTAAGGTAAGGCGCCGTAATGTCTGCATTAATATCGAAGCTGAGTTTCACATTGAGACCCGGATCTTGCCGATCCAGTATCTGATCATACTCTGCTTTCGCGCAGTCGGAATTGTCTCTAAGGCTCTGCATATGATAGCTGGTGGCTGACCAGATTCGTTGTAATTCCACTCGCGCGCGTGAGAACAGCTGTCTCTCACCGTCAAAGACATTGATGCTATCGTTTTCATTGATTTCCGCGACAACGTGCATGCAAGCGTTGAGTTCATGCGTCGTCGCCAGTTCCTGCATAAACGAAAGATCCTGGCTTCTGATTTGTACAACGGCTCCTAACTCTTCGCTGAACAGCGTACTAATGGCATCACTGTGAGACTTAATGGCATCCAGCTTAATATCGAGCCCGCAATGGGCAGTGAACGCCATCTCCACCAGCGTAGTGAACAAACCACCGTCCGAACGATCGTGGTACGCCAGCAATAGCCCTTCAGAGCGACATTGCTGGATGAAGGCAAAAAATCGCTGCAAATCCTCGGCTTGGTCCAGGTCCGGCGGCACACCCTGCATGTTCCCGAATACTTGAGTTAACGCCGAACCCCCTAACCTGTTGTTGCCTCTTCCCAGATCGATCAGTAGCAGGCAACTATCCCCTTGGTCGGTTTGCAACTGCGGCGTGACGGTTTGCCGAATATCAGTAACCGGTGCAAACGCCGTGATAATGAGCGAAAGAGGTGCGGTGTTACTCTGTTCACCGGCGTCGTCCCGCCAGACGGTACGCATGGACATGGAATCTTTTCCAACTGGAATACAGATGCCCAACTGTGGGCACAATTCCATGGCCACGGCTTTCACGGTGGCAAATAGTTTTTGATCTTCAACACCATGCCCAGCCGCCACCATCCAGTTTGCCGACAGCTTAATATCAGCCAGCCGCGCCACCGCGGCGCTGGCGATATTGGTTACGGCTTCTCCGATAGCCATTCTTCCTGACGCGGCTGCGTCGAATAGCGCCAGCGGCGTTCGCTCCCCCATGGCCATGGCTTCGCCAGTATAGGAGTTGTAGGAGGTTGCCGTCACTGCCACATCCGCCACCGGAACCTGCCAGGGACCTACCATCTGGTCACGACTCACCAGCCCGGTGATAGTACGATCGCCAATAGTAATGAGAAAACTCTTATTAGCGACGGTGGGAAGTGAGAGCACACGTGCTACCGCATCGTTCAAATCGAGCTCACTGGTGTCAAAT
>JADFOC010000003.1 GCA_022563075.1 Pseudomonadota bacterium | reverse complement strand
TTCCAAAATTTCTTGCAACTGCTCATCATCGGCAACGCACTGGGCGGTTCCGTAGATGTGAACAGCCTGATAGTTCCAGGTTGGTACGCCAACACTACTATACCAGGAAGGACTCACATAGGCATGGGGACCCTGCAAAGTGACCAGGACATCCTGATTTGTCAGTTGCTGCCACTGAGGATTTGTTTTCGCAATGTGCCCGATCAACCTCTTATGATCGTCACTCAACATAAACGGCATATGGGTGGCAAAAAGTTTTCCATCAAGCTTTGAAACAAGCTGCCCGAACGCGTTTTGCTTGATGAATTGTACTATTTGATGATCATCGGTGACGCTGAAATGCTTGGGTATATACATGAAAGTACCTCTGGTGCTGCTCTTTACCATGAGTTTTGCCAGGCGGGAGAAGCGATTAAGACTCGCGATTAAACTGATAGAAATGGTGTTCAGCGTTATTGCCGAATTCATCATAGTTTTGCTCGCTGAAACGAGTCATGCCGGTGTGCTCCATTATGATGGCGGTGGAACAACGGGTGCCGTATTGCTGTCCTGGATTATGGATGAAGGTGGCAGACAGTTTCCGCTCTAATTCGATAGGAACACCAGTATCGGGCAGATCTGCATCAGTCGCCGGAGATCGATTTCCCATCATTGCAATAAGTACATCGGTGCTTAAGTTTACCTCTGCGCCCAATAACTTCTGTAATTGTTGCTTACCCAGTTCCACCTTCGGCCAAGCAGAGTTAAGCAGGCCATTTGAAAGACCATAGACCCCAGATTCAAGTTGCCAAAGTTTCTCTTCATGATTATTTACATAGAAGAGTGATTTGCCATCACCAACGAGGAGATTGTAGCCAGCGAATTCTTCGAAGCTCTCAATTAATGAATCGCAGAATTGTTGTGGGGACTGAGTGCCTGCGAGAAAATTTCGCGTAAGCTCTCCCCTCGATCTCGTTTTTTGCTCCAATTGTGAGGGATCGCGGATGTTAGTCACGGCGGCAAAGCGTCCGGTTCTGGTAATACCGATCCAGGTACCTCCGGCAACCAGATCTTTGCCCGCAAGGATTCGCTGGTTTGACTCTTGCGCACTCCAAAATTTAGCTTGTTCGGTCGAGCGAGTGAAGAACTCGTCTCTGTTTGCGGCCACTACCAAGGGATAACGAGACGCCGCCTGATGAGAAAAAATGATAAGACACATTGGCTAAATGTTAACTTTTATTGAAAGGCTATTGAATAGAATGCGTGAATAAATGTCGCCGAATGAGTAATCGGTCTATAAGTGTACTCGAATCATGTGTTTTCTTTCATCTCGATGGCTATTCTTGCAGTTATTTCTCTGGAAATTTGCCATCACGCTCTGCTTAGGACTGGTTGGCGCTAAAATAGGGACGGCGAAGCCAGCGTGGGAGCCGAGTCCGGCTTAAATTGTCCTCCTCTGAGCCTCTCACCGTAAATAGGCGGCCCTCTGACGCCAATATTGGCTTCAATATTGGTATAATGGCCGTGATTCCGCTGTCATCAACGAGATCCTAGATCCCCATGTTCACGCATCCCCAATTCGATCCGGTAGCCATTGCCATCGGCCCAATCAGTATTCACTGGTATGGCATTATGTACATCGTCGCATTCGGTGGTGCCTGGGCGCTGGCTTTGTATCGAACCAAGCATCAGCGAAGTGAATGGAGCACAGACCAGATTTCCGATCTGGTTTTCTATGGAGCCCTGGGAGCGGTTCTGGGGGGTAGGATAGGCTATGTCTTTTTCTATAATTTTGATCGCTTTCTCGATGATCCACTTTGGTTATTTTACATTTGGGAAGGGGGTATGTCATTTCACGGAGGTTTTCTCGGTGTCTTGCTGGCCTTCTTTTTCTTTTCGAAGAGCATCAAAAAGGCCTACTTCGAGGTGTTAGATTTTATTGCACCGTTTGCTCCATTCGGCTTGGGAGCAGTAAGATTTGCCAATTTTATTAACGGTGAATTGTGGGGGCGACCAACCGATGTAGCCTGGGGAATGGTGTTCCCGCATGTCGATCAATTGCCAAGACACGCTTCCCAGTTATACGAGTTTGCACTGGAAGGCGTCGTTTTGTTTGCGCTGCTGTGGTGGTTTTCTTCCACTGCCAGACCGCGTTTCGCCATCTCTGGATTGTTCGCAATTGGATATGGTAGTTTCAGGTTCTTCATCGAATATTTTCGAGAGCCAGATATGGACATAGGCTTTGTCGCTTTCGATTGGTTGACAATGGGGCAACTACTGTCGGCGCCAATGATAGTAGCCGGGCTGCTGTTATTGTTCCTGGCATACAAAAACGAACGTAAGTTAGCGGTGAGTTAACGGGTAGTCCTAGCGATGCAACAGTATCTAAGTTTATGCCGACGAATTGTTGACCAGGGTATGTGGATTGAAAATAGGAGGACTGGCAAGAAATGTCTAACTGCCATTAATGCAGATCTTTCCTATGATGTTGCGCACAATAAATTTCCAATCATTACCACCAGAAAAAGTTTTTGGAAAGCCGCGATAGCCGAATTACTCGGTTACCTACGGGGTTATGACAATGCCGCCGATTTCAGAGCATTGGGCACTAAATCCTGGGACGCCAATGCCAATGAAAATAAAGCGTGGTTAAATAACCCGGCACGTAGAGGCGATGATGACATGGGTCGTGTCTATGGAGTACAAGGCCGTAGTTGGTTGAAGCCAGATGGTAGTCACCTTGATCAGCTAAAAAAAATTGTCGATAACCTAAATCAGGGATTAGATGACCGAGGCGAAATACTGACCTTTTACAATCCAGGAGAATTCGAGTTAGGATGCTTGCGTCCTTGTATGCATACCCACACATTTTCGTTGTTGGGTGATACGCTTTATTTGACCAGCTATCAACGATCTTGCGATGTTCCTCTAGGACTAAATTTTAATCAAATTCAGGTCTTCACACTGCTCGCACTGATTGCTCAGATTACAGGGAAATCCGCGGGTATTGCCTATCACAAGATCGTCAACGCACATATCTATGAGGACCAATTGGAATTAATGCGAGATGTACAATTGAAGAGAGACCCATTCAATCCACCAGAACTTCACATAAACCCCGACATCAAAACACTGAAAGACATCGAAACTTGGGTGAGCTTGGACGATTTTGAAGTCAAGGGCTACCAGCACCACGAACCCATAACCTACCCATTTTCGGTGTAAGTCACTTTTTGAGCTTATTGAGACTCACCTGATGAATTTGTCGCTTATCTGTGCCATGGCTGAGAATCGAGTCATCGGAAGGAATAATGGATTGCCCTGGCACCTTTCCGAAGATCTGAAAAATTTGAAACGAGTCACTATGGGCAACTGTATTATCATGGGTCGGAAAACCTGGGAGTCCCTGGGTAGAGCGTTACCCGGTAGAACCAACATTGTGATTAGCACACAGACCAATTACCAGGCTGAAGGGGCCAGGCTGGTACATTCTCTGGATGAGGCGATACATCTGGCGGAAAGTATCTCGGCTGTAAACGGCTCCGAGGAAGCGTTTATTATCGGTGGAGTAGGCTTGTATCAGGCTGCATTACCGCTGGCAAATCGGTTCCATCTAACACGAGTCCATGCCGAGGTGGAAGGAGATACCTATCTGGCTAAATTCGATGAATCGCAATGGCAAGAGATCGCCAGAGAAGATTTTTCACACAGCGAAACAAACCCTTATGATTACAGCATATGCTTGTTGCAGCGTAAGGTCTCCATAGAAAATCAGTCCCATCATGATCATGAATAGCGCGAGCTAGAGCAGCTTTATCAATACTTTTGATTTCCTTTGAAAGTTATAGAGCTGCTGGCGATGTTCCGGTAAGTCATCGAGTTCGCCTTCCTCGAAACCTTTTTCTAGAAACCAATGGGTTGCCACAGTGGTGAGTACAAATACTTTCTTTAGCCCGTTTTCCCGTGCTACTGTTTCGAGACTGCTCAGTAGTCGGTCACCATAGCCGCTCTTTTGATAGCAGGGATCTATAACCATACATGCCAACTCGCCGTACTCTTTGGTAATCGGGTAGAGCGCCGCGCACGCGATCACCGACCCTTCTAATTCAATGACTTTGAAGTTCTCAATTTCGTTTTCCAGTAATTCGCGGGAGCGCTCTACCAGAGAACCATTTTCCTCTAGAGGTTTAATAAGGCTTAGAATGCCTGCGACATCGCCAATCGTGGCGTTACGTAGCTGATCAAAATTGTCACTACTGATCAAGCTACCATTTCCTTCTCGAGTGAACAATTCCTGCAGTAGTGCACCGTTTTGCTTGTAACTGATAAGATGTGAACGATGGACATTATTAGCATAGGCACGCAGAGATGCGTAGAGAGCCTGACTTATGCAGTCCGATTCAGCATCGTTTTTCTCGCCAAGCTTGGCGGCGTAGAATTTAGCGTCCTCTTCGTTTAACGAAGTAAGCAGATTGCCGTCGTCATCTGTGACGCCGTCATTCGGAATCAGTAATATTAGTTTGTCAGCTTTTAAGGCGATAGCAGTTTCAGTAGCGACTTCTTCGGCGGTGAGATTAAATACCTCGCCTGTCATAGAGTATCCAAGGTTAGAGAGCAACACGATATTGTTGTGCGCCAGCTGTTGTTCAATTGCACTGGCTTGAATCTTGCGCACTTTGCCAGTGAAGTGAAAGTCTACTCCATGGTGAATGCCAAATGGCATCGCGGTAACGAAGTTGCCCCGACACACGCGAATATCGGCGCCGTGCATGGGTGAATTGCGCATGCCCATAGAAAAAAGTGATTCCAGACTAACACTTAGACCACCTACCACACGCTTCACAGTTTCCATGCACTTCGCTTCGGTAATGCGCAAATTACGGTGGTAGGAAGACTGTATTCCAGTCTGTTCCAGTGCCTCGGTTATTTGTGGTCGTGCGCCATGCACCAACACCAGTTTTACACCCAGACTGTTAAGGAGACTCAGGTCAAAAACGATATTGGGCAGGTTCTTGTCAGCGAGTGCTTCACCACTTAACAAGACTACAAAAATCTTGTTGCGATGGGCATTGATGTAGGTGGTTGAAGCTCTAAACCAATCGATCATGCTATTGCTATCGGTCATAGTAGATTACTTAATGTAAACAATGTTGTGTGATTAGTTTTCGCAATATCTCTATACAGGGTTTAATCATGTCTAGCGACATGTATTCATCGGGTTGATGTGCCTGGTCGATATGGCCGGGTCCCAGGATGATGGTATCCATGCCCAGCTGTTGCAGGAACGGCCCCTCGGTTCCGAATGCCACACTGATGCCGCCGTGGCCTGTCAGTTGTTCTGCCGTCTTGAGTAACGAACTATTCTCATCGGCGAAGAATGCCGGAACACCCGAAAACAGAGTCACTAGCTCAAACTGAATTCCCAGCGGATCTGTAATCGCCTTCACTCGCTGAACAATTTCGGCGCGCACCGTTGCTATGTGCATACCAGGCACTAATCTAATATCGAAATCGAGACTGCATTGGCCGCAGATTCGATTTGGATTATCACCGCCGTGAATACTACCCAGGTTTAAGGTTGGATAAGGAATTTAAAATAATGCACTCTGGTATCTCTGCTTCATTTCATTTCTAAATTGGATTAAATCGGCGATGACTGCATGCATGGCATCGAGCGCATTGTTGCCTAGAGATGGGTCTGAGGAGTGACCGCTTTTGCCGAGTAGTCGAATGGAGTCCATCATGATGCCTTTGTGAGTGCGAACCGGTTTAAGACCCGTTGGTTCTCCAATAATTGCCGATCTCGCCCGTGGTCTACCTAATTCGGCGATAGTGCGGGCGCCCTGCATGGATGTTTCTTCATCGGCGGTGGCGAGAATGATGAGCGGTTCCTTATATTCGGCTTCGAGTAATGGTTTTATGGCTTCCATTACAATGGGAAAGAATCCCTTCATGTCGGTAACACCCAGGCCATACAGTTTGCCATCACGTTGGGTCAGGTGGAATGGGTCGACGGACCATAAATGTTCATCTACAGGAACCGTGTCAGTATGACCGGCCAGGACCAGGCCTCCCGGCCCGGAGCCGAGCGTGGCAATCAGATTTATCTTGCCACTGCTTGGCGGTTCGCAGGGGATCAGTTCACAATCAAAACCCATTGACTCAAATTCATTCGCAAGGTGATCAATTACAGCCTTATTGCTCATATCAATGGCAGCATTGGTGGAGCTGATGCTGGGCAAATTGATCACATTTTCGAGCTGAGTCAACAAATCTGGGGACTTATTTGTAGGTGAGGTGGGCATTGATATTGACTGGCCTATTTAAAATATTTCAGGATTTGATGGAGAGTTTGGCGATCATGTCAGACTTAGCGGCCATGATAAAGTCATTGACATGTAATCCATTGATTCTGTGAGTCCACCACAATACAGTGACTTTTCCCCATTCTGTCAAGATCGAAGGATGATGATTTTCCCTCTTTGCGAGAGTGGCGATCTTGTAGGTAAAACCAAATGCGTCCTTAAATTCGATAAAGTAAAATTCGCGAATAAGTTTTTCAACTCCGTCGTCAAACTGTCGTTTCCAGGCAGGAATACTAAGCATCAGTTTGTGTGCTTCCTCTTCAGTTACTACTGGGGAGCCAAGTTTGCAAGTTTCGCAGTGCTTCTGATACAAACTTTCCATCTTAGAGAAATTCCTCCAACAGGCTATTTAGTAGTTGGTAACCCTTATCGGTTGTCGTAATCCAGTCACTGTTCCAGCACAATAGTTCTCTCGAGACCAGACATTCTACCTTTTTTTCAATATTGCTAAAAGGGACGCCCGTTCGGCTTTCAAACGCTGTTATGGGGAATCCTTTTTTTATCCGCAGCGCATTCAATAGAAACTCGAGTGGACGGTCTTCGATGGCTATTTCATTTATCTCGGCATCCCGGTTTAGGTTACTGCGTAAATAGTGATTTGGTTGCTTCAGTTTTCTTACCCGAACTATGGTATTTCTCAACGGATCGGTAATCTTGCCATGGGCACCTGCACCGATTCCAAGATAGTCACCGTATTGCCAGTAGTTGAGATTGTGGCGAGATTGATTGCCAGGTGTCGCAAAGGCAGATACCTCATAGCGGCCATAGCCACTTTCAGTCAATAACCGGTGGCCTCGCTTTTGCATCTCGTCGATGATGGTCTCCGCAGGTAGCTCAGGAGGGCGCCGATAGAAAACCGTATTCGGTTCGATGGTTAGTTGATACCAGGAGATATGGGTAGGGCCAAATTCTATGGCGGTACTCAGATCATCGAGCGCCTGTTGCGTACTCTGCCCCTCTAACCCATGCATTAAATCCAGGTTAAAATTTTCAAAACCAGCTAGCCTCGCAATCTCAATAGACTCTCTTGCCTGTGTACTGTCATGAACTCTACCTATTTTTTCCAAATGTTCTTCATCAAAACTCTGGATACCAAGTGACAATCGATTTATTCCTGCCTTTCGATAGGCTTTGAAATTAGCTGAATCGGCCGAACCCGGATTGGCCTCTAGCGTGATTTCAACCTGCCGCGAGAGCGTAGAGTGTTGCTGAATGTGATTCAGTAATTGTTCAATTGCAGCGGCACTGAATAGACTGGGCGTGCCGCCACCAATAAAGATTGATTGAATTTCTCGGTTATCGCAGCGAGCTATCTCATGTTCAAAATCCTCGCCTAAAGCTTTTATGTATTCTGCTTCTGGAATGCTGCCTGGCGCCTCATGCGAATTAAAGTCGCAATAAGGACATTTTCTGACACACCATGGAATGTGGATGTAGAGGCTTAGAGGTGGCAGTTCCAGCATTGCATTAGCCTGTGTATTGCATGAGAGGATTGCTTAGAATAGTAATTCTGCCTAAGCAGTTTATCTTGGTTTACGCCAAGCCCATGTTGTCCTATAGCTTAGGGGTTGCGGTAACACGCAACACCAGATTTTCCGATGATTGAATACCAGATTCCGTGAGCAACTTGTGACGTTGATAATTACACTTCAATCCTCAGGGGCACAAGTGTTTGACTATGAATTTCAAGAGCATGCTCGGAATAGCAGGGCTAATTTCCTCAAGGCTTGACCTCTATGACTCAGAGAATTTTTGATGTCAGGGTCTAGTTCGGCTGAAGCACAATCATGAGTTGGTACATAGAACAGTGGGTCATAGCCAAACCCATTGTCGCCTGATTCTGAAAAGAGAATGCGTCCTTCCCATGTGCCTTGGCAGATCAGAGGCATAGGATCCTCATGATGTTGTAGAAAAACAACGACGCACTGAAAACGGGCGGTGCGATCTTGTTCCGCTACCTGTTCTAATTCTGCCAGCAATTTTGCATTGTTTGCTGTATCCGCCGCCGGGCCATCAATACCGGCATAGCGGGCAGAGTAAATACCGGGTTCTCCGTGTAGCGCATCCACTTCAATTCCAGAATCATCGGCGATGGCAGGTAGCCCAGTTTCCCTGCAGGCATGTCTTGCCTTGATGAGTGCATTCTCGACGAAACTGAGGCCGGTCTCCGCCACTTCACTCACGGCGAACTCTGCTTGGGCTATCAGCGTCACATCTTTTTTTGCCAGAATTTGTCGGAGTTCTTTGAGTTTGCCATCATTGCCACTGGCTAATACGATTCTCTGCATGGTGTCTGTGCCTCGATACCGCTGGTGCTACTGATACTTGCTGATATGGTAGACAGCGATTTCCCCCAAGAGGTTTGGCCAGATTTTCATATACCAGCTGCTCCGATGTTGTGAATCAACAACAGTTCTGGTTAATACCTTGATGTTCTTCTCTACACAGAGTGCATCAAAATCTTTCACCGTACAGAAATGAATGTTGGGAGTGTTATACCATGCATGCGGCATAAACTTGGAAACAGGCATGCGTCCCTTGTTTAACAAATAGAGACGACTCTTCCAATTCCCAAAATTTGGAAATGTGACAATCCCGTTTTTCCCAATGCGAAGCATTTCATCGATCAATACATCAGGTTTGCTCAATGCTTGCAACGTCTGTGTTAGCAATACGGTATCGAAACTGTTGGATTGGAAGTTGGATAAACTTCGATCTAGATTTTGCTCGATCACATTAACGCCGTTCTCAATGCACTGCAGAATATTATTGTCGTCAATTTCCAATCCTATCTCGTGAATATTTTTGGTTGTCTTCAGAAAATGCAGTAGACTGCCATCACCACAACCCAGATCGAGAACTCGGCTGTTCGGTTCTATCCATTGTTGAATAATTTCCCAGTCAGGACGCATGGTTAACAAGCTCCTCGTGGACTCTTTGCAAATACTTTGAAAATGCTTTTACATAGCGAGGAATTGGCAGTAGAAAGGCATCATGACCTTGATCAGCTTCGATCTCCAGGTAAGTCACTTCCTTTCCTGCTCTCAATAAATCGCGCACAATTTCTCTCGATCGTTCTGGGGGAAAACGCCAATCTGTGCTGAAAGAAACCAGCATGAATTTACAACTGCTATTCGCAAATGCCCGACTCAGATCGCCCTCAAAATCAACCGAGGGATCAAAATAATCCAGTGCCTTGGTCATTAACAGATAAGTATTCGCATCGAAATTTTCGGAAAAGCGCTCACCCTGGTAATGTAGATAACTTTCTACCTGAAAATCAACATTGAAACCAAAACTGAGTTTGCCTGTGCGCAGATCTCTCCCAAAATTATCGCCTGCGGTTTGAAAATCCATCACGGTCTTGCCGAATTTCGCTCGCATCGCGCTATCGGATAAATAGGTAATATGTCCAACCATTCGGGCCAGCATTAAACCCTGCTTAGGATAGGTGTCATATTCAAGATATCGACCATTGTGAAAATTGGGATCGCTGATGATGGAGTGGCGGGCGACTTCATTAAATGCGATGTTTTGCGCCGATAACTTCGGCGCGACAGCGATCGAGATTGCATGCCCGAGTCGCTCTGGATAGCTTATCGCCCAACGTAGAACCTGCATGCCACCCAGGCTGCCGCCAATTACCGCCGCCCATTTATGTATGCCCAGACGATCCATTAATTTTGCCTGGCTATTGACCCAATCTCTAACAGTAATCACCGGGAAATCCGGGCCATAGTACTTGCCAGTCTCTGGATTGATTGAGGCAGGTCCGGTACTGCCGGCACAGCCCCCGAGGTTATTCAAGGATACGACATGATACAGATTGGTATCGATCGCCTTTCCCGGGCCGATGCAGTTATCCCACCAGCCTGGTTTTTTATCATCCAGATTGTGGTAGCCGGCGGCGTGATGATCTCCGCTTAGGGCATGGCACACTAGAACCGCGTTTGTCTTCTCTTCATTTAGAGTTCCGTAAGTTTCTACCACTAAATCATAGGCAGGTAGTACCTTGCCGCTTCTGAGAGTAAGCGGCTCGTCAAAATGGTGTACCTGGGGCTTCACCAGGCCAACGGAATCTGTTGGGAATGAATCAGACATTGTTGTGAGAGTCATTTAACGCTTTGGCGGCTTTGGACTTGCTCAATATTAATAGTTTCTGGAAGTGTATTTGGTTTTTCGATGCGCAATCTTTTCTGTCGGCTGGAATGACCACTCACAATAGTAATAGCACTCTGCTTCACTTTAAACTGTTTGGACAAATACTTGACTAAATGTTTATTGGCTTTGCCGTCGATCGGTGCGGCAGTCAGCCGAATTTTCAAATAATTTCCAACCGTTCCCACAACTTTGTCCTCATTGGACTTCGATTGGATTCTACAATTCAAATACAAATCACCAGCATCCCACCAATAGTGCACATCAAACACCTATTATTACAGCGGCGATTCGACCCGTAATCCCAAAAGTAGTTATAAGTGCATTTCGAATCAATTGGATGGCGATAAAAATAAAAATTGGGGAAAAGTCCAGGCCACCCATCGGTGGGATAATCTTCCTTACAGGTGCCATTACTGGTTCTGTGAGCTGCCAAATAAGTTTCAGGATTGGATGAGGGTTCATACTGCCAGAAAACATCATGACAAAAGACATGATGATGGAACCTATAATTGCATAGTAATAGATGTTAATGATGAAGAACAAAACACCAACGAATGACCAGGTGATGATGTAACCCGGGCCGGGAATAGCAAAGCCACCTAAAAGAAGGAGCACACATATAGCGATGGCTTCCACTATCAACGCAAGCAGCAGACAGGAAAAATCGATGCCTTTGTACCCAGGAATGAATCTCCTCAAAATTCGAATAACTGGATCTGTAATTCTTACAACCCCTTGAGAAACAGGGTTATAAAAATCGGCCTTGGCGACTTGCAATAGAAACCGAAGCAAGATAGCTAATAGATAAATGCCTGCCAGCGTGTTGAAAACCAAAGTCGCAGAACTACTTAAAACACCCATACTTAAATCTCATTATCTCTATTTTTCAAGAGTCGTTGTGGTATTGAATTCCTATTTATTGCCGAACTCATCGGAAAGTTCGATGGATCTATCACGAGCGGCCTGCAAGGCACTGGCAACTAATTCTCTTAGTCCACCCGTTTCGAACTTATTAATAGCCCGTTCGGTAGTGCCTCCTGGTGAAGTAACCTTGCGACGCAATTCGTCGGTGTTATCTTCGCTACGCATTGCCAGCTCGGCTGCGCCAGCGGCAGTCTGATAGGTAAGCTTCCGAGCTAACTCTTCACTAAGACCCATTTTTTTCGCCGCATCTTGCATCGCTTCCATAAACAGAAAGAAGTAGGCCGGACCACTCCCTGATAATGCCGTTACAATATCAATATCCGATTCAGAGTCGACCCACAGGCTGAGGCCCACGGTTGCCATTATCTGTTCAGCTAATTGTTTCTGAGAGTCACTCACGAAATTATTTGCAAATAACCCACTGGCGCCTTTGCCAATCAGCGCCGGGGTGTTTGGCATGCAACGCACTATCGCGGTATCACTGCCTAACCAGTGTTGAAGCCGAGTAACAGTAATTCCTGCTGCGATTGAAACGATTAGAGGAGATCGCTCTGCCAGAGTAGTCACAAGTTGCTGACAGGCATCTTCCATACTCTGCGGTTTGACTGCCAGTACGATAACATCGACAGATTCAGCCACTTGCTGGCTCGATGCCGTATTAATTCCGCATTCATCCGCTAACTGCTGCAGCTTGCGCTCATCGATATCAGAAGCCCAGATTAAATCCGGGCTCACCGTTTTTGCCAGCAGTCCTTGAATCAGGCTATTGGCCATATTTCCGGCGCCGATGAAGCCAATACTATTGCTTTCCAAAACGTCTCCGTGGCATTTCTGTGCGGCAGTTCTCTGAGGCCATTGTACCAGCCAGTTATTCTATCGTATTTACTAAAGCGCAGGACAATTTGTTTCGGTACCAGGATGCAGGCTAATTTGCTGCAATGCTACATTGAGCAGTGATGAACTCCTGCAAGGCAGGCCATGTAGCTAAACACTTGCAGACCCGATTCGGGCAACTTAAACAGCATCGAGTTGCTACTGGCCGATTCGCGCGCCAAATACAGCGGTGCCGATTCGAACCAGGGTAGAGCCTTCTGCTATTGCAGCCTCAAAATCGTCACTCATACCCATGGACAGAGTATCCATCGCCGGGAACTGCTTGGCCAATCTTTCAAACTCGTTGGCAAGTTGACGAAAGCAAGTTCGTTGGGATTCGAGATCGGGCAGAGGTGCCGGAATGGCCATTAAGCCTCGCAAGTTCAGATTGGGAAGCAGGTCAATGCATTCACACAGGGCGCGAGCTTGCTCTAGAGTAGTGCCAGACTTGCCTGCTTGACTTGACAGATTTACCTGCACACAGACGTTGAGGGGAGCTTTCGAATCAAGGCGCTGTTCACTCAATCGCCTGGCAATTTTTTCTCTAGCAACGCTGTGAACCCAGTCAAAGTGTTCCGCGATACCTCGAGTCTTGTTAGCCTGGATCGGGCCGATAAAGTGCCAGTTCAGATCAAGATCATCCAACAATGCAATTTTTTCAGTTGCCTCCTGTAGATAGTTTTCTCCAAAGTCTTCGATGCCGGCAACGCTGGCTAGACGAATCTGTTCAGCAGAGTGTTTCTTGCTAACTGCAAGCAGTCTCACCGATCCTGGAGCTCTATGATAACGCTGCTCGAAATGCCGAATATGCGCGCTCACCACTTCAATTTTTTCTGCTATGCTGGTCACGTTCTCGCTGATTTTTTACACTGGCTAGGACTGGGATATTGGCCAAAGGACAGGTACTATAGGTGAGGTTGTCACTAATGGCTAGTGGTAAAAGCGCTAAAAATAGGAAATGAAGAACGCCTGAAAATAAGAAGGCAACACTATCGGATTGCAGCCGGTTTCGGTATCGAGCAGCACTTTCCATGCCATATTTATTCTGAAGTTCCTAACTACTGTTAGAGGTAAGGCTGATGGATATTACAGAATTATTGGGATTTAGCGTCAAGCAGGGTGCATCAGATTTGCACATCTCTGCCGGTATGCCTCCATTGATACGTGTAGATGGAGATATTCGCCGTATCAATATACCGGAAATGGATCATAAGGACGTGCATGCGCTGATTTATGAAATCATGAATGACAAGCAGCGCAAAACTTACGAAGAATTTTGGGAAACTGACTTCTCCTTCGAAGTACCCAATCTTGCTCGCTTCCGGGTAAATGCATTTGTGCAGAATCGTGGCGCGGCTGCTGTGTTTCGAACCATCCCCTCGAAAATACTCTCCATGGAGCAGCTGGGTATGGGTGATATATTCAGGCAAATATCTGATGTACCTCGTGGTCTGGTGGTGATTACTGGACCGACTGGTTCTGGCAAAAGCACCACGATGGCAGCGATGATAGACTATATAAACGACACCCGGTATGAGCATATTCTGACCATCGAAGACCCCGTCGAATTCGTTCACCAGAGTAAAAAATGTCTGATCAATCAGCGTGAGGTACACCGTGATACCTTGGGCTTTAGCGAGGCGCTGCGTTCAGCATTGCGCGAAGACCCCGACATTATTCTGGTGGGTGAGTTGCGGGATCTGGAAACAATTCGCCTGGCATTGACCGCTGCCGAAACCGGTCATTTGGTTTTCGGCACTTTGCACACCACTTCTGCTGCAAAGACTATAGACCGGGTCATCGATGTATTCCCGGCTGCGGAGAAGGACATGATACGCTCCATGTTGTCAGAATCTCTACAATGTGTAGTCTCGCAAATTCTGCTGAAGAAACCAGGTGGTGGTCGTGTCGCAGCCCATGAAATCATGATGGGTACGTCGGCGATTATAAACCTGATTCGTGAAGGTAAGGTGGCACAGATGTATTCCGCGATACAGACCGGGGCATCCGTGGGAATGCAAGCTCTGGATCAGTGCCTTAAAGATCTGTTATCCAAAGGCTTGATTAACAGAGAAGAAGCCAGATCTAAGGCGAAGATACAAGAAGATTTCTAAGGCAACTCATTTTCTGGTTCAGTAACACGAATTTGTAGATTTAGTTCGGTAAACCAGTTTTCCAAAATGATCTGAGCTGCTATGTCGTCGATGGCAGCTCTTTTTCTTGTCCCGCTGTTTTGAGCAACAACCTGCTCGATCGCCGCCTTCGAAGATAGCCGCTCATCTATTCCATAGCATGGTTTATTAAAACGACCGTTGAGACGATTACCGAATTTTATTGCCCGAACCAGTAATTCGCTTTCTGAACCGTCCAGATTATAAGGTAGGCCAACGACAAAAATGTCTGGCTGCCACCGATCAATCAGTGCCCCAATTTGTTCCCAGTTTGGAATCCCATCCTTCGCCTTAAGCACGGTTACAGCTTCGGCCGTGGAGCTTAGACTCTGTCCAAAGGCAACGCCAATACGCTGCGTGCCATAGTCGAAAGCCAGAGCCGATACAGGTTTATTGCTGATTGCTGGAAATGAATCAAGGCTCATGGAGTAGAATCGCTAGCTCACGACACTCAAGAATGACCAGCATTAGGTGATAATTGGTGCAGATCGATGCCAAGCAAGGCAGCGGCGGCTTTGGCTTTGGCTGCATAGTCACTCGAAAATATCAGATCGGTACTGGCAGGAGTAGTAAGCCAGGCATTATCAATAATTTCGCGCTCCAGTTGACCGGCTTCCCACCCAGCGCAGCCCAACGCCACTAGATAATTATCTGGGCCACCGCCAGATGCAATGTCCTGTAATATAGTCTTAGATGTGCAGATAGCGATGTCGGAGTTAATGGAGATTGATGATTCCCAGGAATGACCGGCATCATGAATAATAAATCCCTTGTCGCGCTCGACTGGGCCCCCGGCGAGAACCCGTTGTCGCTGGAAAGGACCTTCATCCACAGCACAGATTATATCTAACTCATCGAAAATATCGGCGATACAGGCTTGCAGAGGCTTGTTGATGATTATTCCCAGTGCGCCGTGTTCATTGTGTTTCCACAAATAAGTCACTGTATTCGCAAAATAAGAATCCGCCAACTGCGGCATTGCGACTAAAAATTGATGTTCCAGAAAATCTGAGTTGTTTTTGTCGTTCATGTAGTTGATTTTTTAGCAGTAAGCCATCGACAAATTAGTAACTGGTAAGTGCGTTACCTTCATGAAATCGCCAGGTGCGAATGATTTCCAGTATATCAACTTCTGCACGCATTGCCTCAGGAAAGGGATTAAAAGGTGCCGCCAGATTAACGATTTCAACGGCTGCCTGATCCAGAATACTATGCCCTGAAGACTGCAATATCTGAATATCTTCCACCGCTCCATCAGGTAGTATAGCGACTAAGAGGCGCAGGCTGCCATAGATCTGTCTGCGCCGGGCTTCTTCTGGATAGTTGATATTACCGACCGCTTCAATCCGTCTACGCCAATTGTCCAGATAAAGGGCGTCATGGCTCTTCTTGGTAGAAGCAGAAGAGATAGTATATCTTCGAGGTCTCTTCGCGTATGCCTGGCGTTGCAGGTCCAATTGCGCCTGCAGGCTGGCGATGGCAAGGCTTAGCTCTTCGGGCGTGGACTGATCCGAGAGCAGTCGATCTTGCTCTGGTTCAATTTCATCGAGTTGCTGTCGTATCTCATTTTCATTCCGAAACGTCGAGATCACCGCAGTATCTTCGATTTCAACCTCTTTGAGTGGTTCAGGCGATTGGGGAACTGGCACCACCTCTCGAATCACATCGTCGTTAAAATCGGACTCGAAAGGAGTGCTGGGTGTTGCTGCCGTGTCCAGAGTGCCACTACCGGCTTGATTTTCCTGTGCCAGAAAATCGGGGTTCTCCGGAGCGAATTCACTCCGGTACTGTGCCATGGTAACTTCCAGAGCAGGCTCGCTACTGAGTTCTCCCAGATAGGTGAAGCCTACGCCCAGTATGACGATGGCATGGAAACAGGCCGACAGGAATACGGTAAAACCGAAACGTTCTCTGGAAAGATCGTCGTCGGAAATTGCCATGTGTGTTCCTCTGCCTGATGGTGGGGGAAGTTAGTGAGGCAGTTGCAATTTTTGCTCAATGCAAGTCATCAGATCGCCGGCAATGTCCAGGTCAAATGCCCGATCGATTTCCCGAATGCAGGTGGGACTGGTGACATTGATTTCTGTTAAGTAGTCACCAATCACATCGATTCCAACAAACATCAGGCCTTTTTCCTTGAGTACAGGGCTTATCTGCTCACAAATCCAGCGATCCCGGTCGCTAAGCTCTTGTGCGACCCCGGTGCCGCCAGCAGCCAGATTTCCCCGCGTTTCATCGTCTGCCGGGATTCTGGCCAGGGTGTAGCGCACTGGTTCTCCGTCAATTAGCAATATTCGCTTATCACCATCTGCTATTTCTGGCAGAAACTTCTGCGCCATGATTTGTTTGCTGCCGTTGACCGTCAGGGTTTCAATAATGACATTGAGATTAGGATCATTGGCGGTCACTCTAAAGATGGAGGCGCCACCCATCCCATCGAGCGGCTTATATATTACATCTTCGTGCTGATCGTGGAAGGCCTTTAGCCTTTCTATTGCACAGCCCACCATTAATGGCGGACAGCATTGTGGAAACTGGGTGGCGAAGAGTTTTTCATTACAATCACGCAAACTTTGCGGATCATTCACGATCAATGTGCCTTCGCGTTGAGCTTGTTCCAGAAGATAGGTGGTATATATGTAATTCATGTCAACTGGTGGATCTATACGCATCAGCACCACGTCGAGGTCAGACAACGCCAGATCGGACTTGCTACCGAGTCTGTACCAGTCGTTTTCATCGTCCTCAACCGACAGGGTGTGACAAATCGCTCTGCTGCTGCCTTGATCCATGTAGAGACCGGCTTGCAGCATGTAGTAAATGACCCAGCCACGCTTCTGGGCTGCCAACAACATCGCTAGAGTCGTATCTTTTTTAACTACGATGGATTCGATTGGATCCATCACGACACCAAGTTTCACACTCATAGATTTGGTCCTGTCGTAATTCGCTGTTACTCAGTGCGCCAGATACAGTAATGGCGCTCTTGGGCTAGCAGCCAAATTCAAGGCGAGATCATATCCCACTTAATCGACAGAAGCGACGGCGCCGGGGTGCATGCGCCGGGGTTTGAGATGATTTACAGCTTATCTGTCAAAGCCGTTATAATAGGTGTTTCGAGAACGGGTTAATGACTATTGTGAGAGTATTCGGATTTGCATGGGGCGTAGGCGGCGTTCTATGCTTGCTGTTGTTCGCTGTCTTCAGGCTGGCGCCAATAGCCTTGGATCTGGAAAATTCACCCATGAGCAAATGGCATTGGTTGGTCCTCATATTCAGTGTGGTATACATGGCTTATGCTGAAGGATACAAAGGGTTCCATCGGGGCTTCGCTCCCCGGGTGGTAATGCGTGCTAGCTATCTGCATGATAATCCTCGAATCGATCATATTCTATTAGCCCCACTATTCTGTATGGGTTATATCTATACAACTAAGAAGCGGAAACTTGTATCGTTTGGCCTTACAATAATGATAATTTGCTTCATCTTGATCGCCGGGATCTTGCCACAACCATGGCGTGGCATTCTCGACGCCGGTGTCGTAGTAGGGCTTAGTATTGGTATCGGTTCGATTCTGTACTTCCTGATTATAGCAAAAAGCAAGCCAGAGCTTATCGGCGCATCTGCTGAAGTGCCTGGTGATGCATAAGCTTAGTAACTCGATATGAGCAAAACAATCACAGATAAAAGTTGTGCCATTGTCGTAACTTATAATCCTGACATAACTGCCCTGCTGAAGCTGCTGGGCCAGTTAAACAAGGAAACGGATTTTGTGGTGATTGATAATGGAACTCCCGATATCGAAAGTCTCGCTGAATCCATAACTGTTTATGATAGATGTAAGAAGCTTATTCGGTTGCTCGACAATGAGGGCTTGGCCAAAGCACTTAATTATGGAATTGAGTGGGCGCTTGAGAATAATTGCGACTACGTATTCCTGTTTGATCAAGATAGCAGCCTCTGTGATTTATTCGTTAACCGGATGATTTCGGCTTACCTAGATGCCAATCAGCACAGCGAGAAAGGGATAGCGGCGGTCGGACCCCGAATCATCAATCCCCAAACTATGAGGCAGACACCCTTCAAGTTATTCAATCGGCTGATGCTTCGTTCCGATCGGGTATTTGCCAATAGCAAAAACCACTTCGTGGCCGACTTTCTTATAACTTCAGGCACCTTGGTAATTTTGAAGAACATCGATGAAATAGGCGGAATGAAGGAGAGCTATTTTATCGATAATGTGGATTTGGAGTGGTGTTTTCGTGCGAAGTCCAAAGGCTTTGATTTAATCGGGACCGATGAAGCTGTACTCTATCACGCGATCGGAGAGCGCAGCTTGAGCCCTCTGGTACGCGCCGGGATAATGGCTCAGCACAACCCATCCCGAACTTATTACTCCAGTAGAAACAGGACCCATCTCTACAGCGTTACTTATTCGCCACTGGGTTGGAAGGTGCGAGACATGATTCGGTTTTTCATTAAAGCAGGCTGGCTGCTGCTTTCTTCCAATGATCGGAAGCAGTATTGGCATAATATTCGTTCCGGTATCAGGGACGCCAAATCATTAAGTTGATCCGCTATGAGTCCTCAGCCTAAAGTTGCCATTCTGCTGTCGACATACAATGGCGACAAGTATCTTGCCGAGCAGCTCGACTCTATCTTATCGCAGTCCTATTCCAATTTTTCAATCGTGGTCCGTGATGATGGATCTAGCGATAACACGGTCAGTGTGCTGGTGCGTTATGTTGCTGATTATCCCGACAGGATTCACTTGCTCGAACAGGACGGTAAAAACAGGGGGGCAAGCGGTAGTTTTTCCTATCTGATCGAATACGTGCTCGAGAACAAGCAGAAACTAGGTCTCGAAAAAGCCTATATGATGTTTTGCGATCAGGACGATATCTGGTATGCGACGAAGATTGAGAAACAAATTGCTGTAATGCTACAAGCGGAAGCATCCGATGAGGCCTTGCCAGTTCTCATTCACAGTGATCTTCAAGTGGTATCCGAACAGAATACGGCCATTGCCGAATCGCTTATTCGTTATCAAGGTCTAGAGATAGAACGTAATCGCTTTCCAAACATTGTCATTAGCAATCTAGTTACAGGTTGTACCGATCTCATTAATGAATCCCTGGCAAAGAAGTCAATACCGGTCTCTAAAGAAGCCATCATGCACGATTGGTGGCTGGCGATGGTGGCTTCTGCATTCGGGAAGCTCATATTTCTGGAAACTCCTTTGGTGCATTATCGCCAACACAGAAGTAATACTATTGGCGCGAAGAAATTTTCCGCACCTAGACCGATGAGCAGGTCGTTCTGGCACAAACTATTCGGTCGCCGGCCAAATGAACACTTGATTGAAGTTGCCAGGCAGGCGGCGGACTTCAAACGACGATTTGGCAAACAGCTGTCCATACGTGAGAATCTTGGCTTGAGTATTTCGGCCTGTATGAGCACTCGAATAGGGATAGTGCAAAGATTTTTTTATCGGCTTGCGCGTCGGTTTTAATTTTCCAGTGATGCAATGTTAAAGTTAAGTCTGTTGTAAAGCTTCTATCTATTTTTGCACGGTCCAATTATTTGTTCGAGGTACCGGGCCCCAATCTCTGATAAATTACCTTGATTAGGCTTATTGAGATAGATGGATTTGCAGTCAGGCAATTTGGAATTCACTAGATATTAAGGGAATAGTTTTCAAGTTTTAAGGTGAGATTTGAATTATAAAAAGGATCGCCATTTTCAAAGTATTTACGGTGACGATTGCGCATGTAATCTGACTCTTTTTCGAATTCACTAAGCTCGCTAGCGGTCATCTCATCGGGCGTTTTTGGCCTAGATTTAGACTCTAGATGATAAAGTTTGGCAAATGGGTGGTATACGATACGGTA
>JADFOC010000212.1 GCA_022563075.1 Pseudomonadota bacterium | reverse complement strand
AAACGTGACAATTGAAGACTCAACCACAGTGACGTTGGATATTATCGGTGCCCTGACTCCTGGTCAGATCGACACGGTAAATTTTAACGTGAGTGATAATGATGCCGGCGTTGTTACTATTACCCTGACCGCGCCTAGCCTTGTTGGTGTTGAAATTCTCAACATTCAGGCTACAGATGCCACTATAGTGACTTCACTGGCTAATGCTTTGGCATTGACCAGCATCGGTGTAACCGGTTCGCAGGAAGTCAGCATTACTACAACGGCTATTGCCTTGCAGACCAACTTTGCTGTGGATGCGAGCGCCTCATCGGGTGATTTCACTTTTAACGGGACTGGCGCGACTACTGGCTTCTCTGTTGTCGGTAGCTCGGGTGACAATTTCATCACCGGTGGTGCGCAGATTTTCTCGGTGGATTTGTCAGCTTCTACGGCTAACAATGACATAGTCACCGTGACAACTGCGACTGGTGGTACTCTAGCGCTGGTCAATGTCACTATCACCGGTTTTACCAGTTCAAGTGACGTAACCGTTGCTGACACGGTTGATATTGACGCCGTTTTCGGTATCCACTCCAATATTGCTGACGTAACTACAGCGCTAGCTACAGGTATAACTAATCTTACAGCGACTGCAAGTAACGGCATCATGACGTTTGCTGGTACGGCTGCAGCGACTGCGACACTGGCTCAGAAGATTACGGCAGCACTTTCTACGAGCTTCGCTAACGCAGCGGAAGAAATAGCGGCTTTCGTGCATGCTGGCAACACCTATATTGTGAGCAACCAGGATGGCAATACTGCTTATGATGCAGGCGTTGACCTGGTCATTGCGTTGATTGGTGTAACCGACCTTAGCGCTCTGGGCACTGCTGCCGCGGCGAACACGGCTATTATTTCTTAAACAGCTCGGCAGGGCATGGGGGGCAAGACCTCGCTATACCGGTTTCATCTCTCTGTCCTGCGCTCACCCTCAGAGCGTTGCGGGCTTAGATCACAGAACCCCCGGTTCACAAGGCCTCAATGCCGGACATCCGATAAACCGGGCGTAGTACTCGCATAGTTGCCCTGACGAATCTCAATACGTGAACCTGCTGTCGAGAAGGCAGAGACTAAACCTGATTCCCGAGAAATCGGGCTTCTTCGGCCTGAATTAGCTGAATATTGACTGATATAGTGTGCAGAGAGTCAAACTAAACAGTGCTACTATTCGACAGATAGACTAATGATCTAGGAACAGTGGAGTACCGACATATCGGCAAGGCTTGATCGTACCAGCCGGATAGCTGCCACCTGATCTGAGAAAAAGTATCACTAATAGAAAGCAACCCCAAATAGTGCGTTTTTATGAACCCTAGCTCTCACCAGCCAATGACCAAATTATCATGTATTCTATTCCTGCTCTTGAGCTTGGTCCTGAGTACGGCTTTCGCTCAGGTGGATGCGGTGGCTGGCAGCACCAATAATGCCACAAGCAGTGCCCAAAACTTCAACCTATTCGAAGCCGTCGATAGCACGCAGAGCGCGGTACAACGCCGATCGAGGGCGTCCCAGGGAGCGCGGGCGACCATCTCACAGCCGGAGTTCACTCTGCTTGGCACCACCCGAATTGGCGACAGGTACACGGCCATATTGAACCATAGGGATGGCAGCACTATTGTCATCAGGGCCAGGCCGGATGCCAATACTCGGATTAGCCAATACAGTCAGTACGCCATTGTGGATATCGGTGCCGGCAAGGTGTCGGTGCGCTTCCCCGGCGAATCCCAATGCGTCGCCTTCCCGGATAAAGGCGTGAGCTGCAACAGCGCGGGCAATATTGCGCAGCTGAGTCTGACCAACGGAGCGCCGTTGGCATCCAGACCAGTGCAGGTGCTGGAAACGGTCACGGCCCAGGCTCCGGGGCAGGAAGTAGTGGGCACCGATGCAGAACCGGGCGGTAACGCAAGCAACCCGTTTGCTGCTTTGCGTGACCGGACAGCCAGCAGAGGCGATGCCAATGCAGCCGCGAACACCAACCGGAGATTTACCCCCAGAAGAATAGCGCCGGAAGATGTACCGGACGGCATGCGGGTTGTCTCCACCCCCTTCGGCGATCGCTTAGTTGAACAATAGTTTAAACAATAGTTAAACAAGAATTCAATAAAAGTTAGCTGTGAGTGACAATCCAAATACCTCCCTGTCCATTTCAATTGTCTGTTACAACTCACCTATTCAGGAATTGCAGATCACCCTCCGGTCTCTCATTTCCGCGCTGGCGAAACTCAAGCTTGCCGGGCAGGTTGCAAGCTCGACTATATTCCTGGTGGACAATAGCAATGAGCATCGTCTGGAACTGAGCGCATTCGCGGAGTTCGACGAAGAGCTCTCCGCCATAGGCAGTGAGTTACGCCTGATAAAAGGACAGGGCAACATAGGTTATGGTTCGGCCCATAATCTGGTCATCCACGCCACCGAAGCCGACTATCACTTGTTGCTTAACCCCGATGTGGAGTTAGTTGAAGATTGCCTGCAGCAAGGCGTAGCTTATCTTGAGGACAACCGGCAAGTTGCCGTTGTCAGCCCTCATGCAACTAACGGCGATGGCCACAAACAACATCTCTGCAAACGTTATCCGTCCGTGTTGACATTCGCCGTGCGCGGGTTTTTTCCTGCTTGGTTGAAAAGACTATTCTATAAACGCCTCGCCAGGTTCGAAATGCACGACCTGGATGAAGCACAACCCTGTGATGGCATAACTATCGTCAGTGGTTGTTTTATGCTATGTCGCAGCGATTTACTAAAGCAAGTCGGAGGCTTCGATGAAAAATATTTCATGTACTTTGAAGATTTTGATCTGTCATTGCGACTAGCTAAGAACGGTAGACTAGCCTATCTACCGGCAATGAAAATTAAACATCACGGTGGCCACAGTGCGGGCAAGGGCGTCAGGCATATCGGGATGTTCGTTAAGTCTGGTTTTCGTTTCTTCAACACTTATGGCTGGCGGTTTATTCGATGACCGGCTCCACGAAAAAAGTATTGGTAACGGGGGCCAGCGGATTTATTGGCCGGCAGCTTTGCCGAGAGCTAATGGCGCAGCCGTTGCATGTGAATGTGCTACTGCGACCAGGTTCTTCCTCCTTGCCACTAAACGCAGTCCCATCTGAAAATTGTTATACAGCCGATATTTTCGACGCCGAGAAACTCACGCCAGCTTGTATCGGGGTTGACACAGTCTTTCACCTCGCCGGGGTGGCTCATGTGGAGGCGACCGATGCTACGGCAATGGAGAACATCAATCTGGCGGGCACCGAAGCGTTATTACACGCTGCCAAGGCAAGCGGTGTACGCCGAATCATTTTCTTCAGTAGCGCTCTCGCGCAGGCACCGCAGCAGAGTTCTGCCCAGCCGACCACGCGTCCTACCACTCATCCTACGACAGCCACGCACTACGCCAGGACGAAATGGCAGTCTGAGCAGCTCTTGCTGCAGGCGCAGTCGCAGGGCGAGATCGATGTCTGTATCTTACGACCGGTGAATGTGTATGGTGTGGGAATGAAAGGCAATATCCGGCGCATGATTGAGCTGATTGCCAAACGGCGTTTGCCGCCATTACCGCGTCTCGATAACACACTGTCGCTGGTAAGCGTGCATGACCTGTGTGCGGCTGCCATGCTGGTGGCGAACTCCGAACAGACGTCGGGCAAAACCTATTACGTCACCGACGGTGAAGACTATCTGATCAACGAAATTGAGGCGGCGATTTACCAGCTGCTGAATCGAAAAAAGCCACGGTGGCACACGCCGCGTGTGGTATTATATGCCGCTTCTGCCGTCGCCGAATTACTGGCCAGAGCGGGCTTGGGAAACGGTGGCCTCGGAATTCGAACTTATCGAAATCTGGTGAGCAGCAACCTATTTTCCAATGAGCAGTTACAGACTGAGCTGGGATTTTCTCCTGCTACGACGCTTTACGATGAGCTCCCTGCAATAGTGAACACACTGCAACGAAATCTCTGAATGACACAGCCGCGAGTAAGTTAATGACAAAAGGAATTATTTTGGCGGGCGGCACCGGTTCTCGACTGCACCCCATGACCATCACCGTGAGTAAGCAGTTGATGCCGGTGTATGACAAGCCCTTGATCTACTATCCGCTGGCGACACTGCTGCAGGCCGGAATCAGAGAGATACTGATCATTACCACGCCGGAAGATACCGCTACCTATCAGAAGTTATTGGCCGACGGCAGGCGGTGGGGAATTGAAATTAGTTATGCGCAACAGCCCAAACCCGAGGGTATCGCTCAGGCCTTTATCATCGGTGAAGAATTTATCGGCACTAGCAGGGTGTGCCTGATACTGGGAGACAATATTTTTTATGGGAATCGTATCGAAGATACTCTAAAAAGCGCGGTCGAACAAACCCAGGGAGCAAGTATCTTTGCCTACTATGTCAACGACCCGGAACGCTATGGCGTGGTGGTACTGGATGAGAATAATCGGGCGATAGATCTGGAAGAGAAACCGGAAAATCCCAAGTCTCACTATGCGGTGACGGGACTCTACATGTATGACAACGACGTGGTGGAGATCGCCAAATCGATCAAACCATCGGCCCGTGGAGAGCTGGAAATTACCGATGTAAATAAGGTCTATCTGCAGCGCAATGCCCTACGAGTCGAGCTATTCGACCGTGGCACGGCGTGGCTCGATACCGGCACTATCCAATCGCTGTTAGATGCGGCCAACTTCATCCGAGTATTAGAAGAGCGGCAGGGATTGAAGATCGGTTGCCCGGAAGAAATCGCCTTCAGGCAAAACTTTATTGATGCCAAGCAGTTGAGGTCTCTCGCCGAAAATCTAAACAAGAGTGGCTATGGTCAGTACCTGCTCGAACTTCTGGAAGATCGATAGTTTGAAAATCATCGAGACATCAATTCCGGATATACTCATCTTTGAACCAACTGTGCATGGCGATGAACGTGGTTATTTCATGGAGACCTGGCGTCAGTCGTTCTTCACTGATGAGGGCATAGAGGTCACTTTTGTACAGGACAACCAAAGCAAATCGGCTCGAGGAACTCTGCGTGGCTTGCACTATCAGCTGCAACATCCACAGGGAAAGCTAGCCAGAGTTGTATCAGGAGAGATATTCGATGTCGCTGTCGATTTAAGGAAACACTCCGAACACTTTGGTCAATGGGTCGGCGTCATCTTATCGGCAGAAAACAAGAAGCAGCTTTGGGTGCCTGCTGGATTCGCTCACGGTTTTTATGTAATGAGTGAATCGGCAGAGCTCTCGTATAAGTGCACCGAGTATTACCATCCAGAAGACGATAACAGTTTGTTGTGGAATGATAAAAAAGTCGCGATCGATTGGCCGCTAGTCGATGCTGACCCGCTACTGTCCGACAAAGATAAAAATGCAAAACGTCTCGCCGAAGCACCCGCCTACCCGTGACTGCCAACAATGTAACGGTAACCGGTGCCAATGGCCAGCTCGGCAAGACACTGCGAAATCTCTGGCCTACTTGCACCTTGTCAAAACAATGGCAACTGAAGTTTTTTGATCGCAGCGAATTGGACATTACCAATACTGAAGAGATCGAAGAAAAACTTTCACAAACTAATACCAACATTATTCTCAATCTTG
>JADFOC010000211.1 GCA_022563075.1 Pseudomonadota bacterium | reverse complement strand
TCACCCAACCGATAGTTTGGTGGCAGTGTCCACACACCGCTTGGATGTACGGTAGGGTCTTTGCGGTTGGCATTGATTTCAGTCTTGCCAACAAATTCGAAACCAGCGGCGGCGGCGACTTCGATCACATAGTCTTCGGTGACATAACCCGATGTACGCATGACTTCCATGTCAGCACCTGGCCGGGCGCGATGTTCCACTACACCGAGGACACCGCCAGGTTTTAAGGCGGCATAGAATGCCGCAAAGAATTCATGCTCCTGATCTGCCATGATCCAGTTATGCACGTTGCGAAAGGTCAGGGCAAGATCGGCACTCGCGGCCGGCGCGATCACCACTTCGTTTGGTGGGCTGAGGTGACGCACAGTTATCTTGCCATAAAGCTCGGGTTCTGCCGCAATCTTGTCTTCAAATCTCCTTAAGTTTGGTGCCATGTAAGCTAATGATGCGTTTGGCGAAAAGTGAGCCGCATAAAATTTGCCGTGGGCTCTAACAAATGGTGCGATAATTTCTGTGTACCAACCGGTAGAAGGCAGAATCTCGATGACTGTCATGTTTTGCTCGAGACCGAAAAACTCTAAAGTTGCAACCGGATGTCGAAAATCGTTACGCGCAATATTGGTTGCGCTGCGATGCGCCCCCTCACTCAGTTGTTGCAGAGTCCGAAGCATGGCCCCGTCGTGATGCTCGGCACTGGTGAACTGCCAGCAGGACACGCCAAGCGTTATAGCCAGAAGAAGACGTAGCGGTTTTGCTGATTGCATAGTGTCACCTTTATAGAGTTGGGGTTTTATGCTTTGAAAGTGTTGTTGCATCACGGCGTTTGCATTATCCAATCGCTTTTTTCGAACCGGAATTTTGTCACGAATTTGGCTGCTTGACCATAGTCGCGTGGCTTGCAGAGATCTCAGGCCGTAGATGCGCAGCAGGGGCAATTCGCCGAACCGCTCAAGATGACGGACTCGGCTGCACTGGCATTGTCTGCGGCTGTACGGGTGCGTGCCGCCAAGCGATCCCTGCCTGCCACTGGCGCGGCGGCGTTAGGATCAATTACCGCCAATTGCTGGCCATGGTAGCCGGTAAAAATCTGGTAGCGATGATCATCTATATCGGTTCTCACCACGATGGAATGGTTGTTGGTGACTTCGATATTTCCCAAAGGAGTGCCATCACATAAGACAATTACGTCATTGGCATTAGGCAGGCCGGTGAGTTGCCAACTGGTTTCCTGACCGCGTCGCGATCGATCGCCGACATAAGTGCCAATGTGTAATATGCCGCTGTCTTTGTCGTTCCAGGCCTGATCCACGCCTAGATTCGGGAAATCCACTCCTTCCAAGGTGGGCGCCGCGTATTTGTCCATGTGTTTAACGCTGAAAGCCTCACTCCAACTGCCTTCCCCAATTTCTGCAATCATCATCTGGGCACTGCGTTGTCCGCGCGGCCATTGCTCATCGAGATTGAACCACCAACCGAAGCGATCCATCTCATCGCCAAAAAACCTGGGTTCATAAGATTGTTCTGCCGCTGCGCTCAGTCTTGCGACCGCGGTGTGGTCGCCGAGTGCTTTAGCCATGACCAGGCCGGTTATGGAGGGTCCGATCTGCCGTTTGGGGTCATGCCAACCCAGGGCATTAGCTGCTGCTTCGTAAAGGAACGTGGCGATTTCCGGCGATTGCGGTAGCAGATAAAACGCGATGCCGATGCCACCGACGGCACTGCCGTTCATCTTGAAATTCTCAATTGGATCGTAATAACTGGTCACCCATTCGAGTTCGTTTCGATCGTTGATTCCCATGTAATTGTCTTTCGCAAATTCGATCCAGTTTTCGAACACGCCGTGGGATTGGGTCACCCCTAGCTGGTCCGACAAATACATGCCCAGACCCGCTGCACTGTTGCAAAATGGCCAAATCTTGGTGTTTTCGCAGTGGGGCCCTGCCGGATGATCGGTGTATTGTTGTTGCAGGTGCTCGACGATTTTCGGTTGCGTCCACTCGAAATGTTCATTTTCATAGCCGGCGATCATCCAGGGTCGTTCCCATTTATCATCGCCGGAGACATATTTATAGATACCCAGCACCAGGTTTAACCAACCGCGGAAGAATAGATTGCCGTCGGCTCCAATCGGGTCAGGTTGCAACCCCCAGGGTTCCACGCCATTCGCCGTCCAGCCTGGAAAATCGTAATTGCCGCGCACCCGTTCCGGCCAGCCACGCATCATCGCCGCAGAGTAATTCTGGCGATCCGGGCTAGGACCGATGAAGGTGTTCCAGTCGATGGCGGCCCAATAAGCCGTGTGTCGTGTGGCTAACTCATCCATGATGCGTGTATACACTTCACGCCATGCCGGCGTCTGATCCGCCATTAACAGCATGGCATAACTGGAATCGGATAAATCGAAACGGGGATAACTCAAATAAGGTGGTGCTGTGTATTGATCCCACCAAGGATGGGGTTCATCACCATCCATACTCCAGTCGTCCGTGGTGGTGGCTTTTTGCCACAGGAACCGTAACCAGCCCTTGGTGCGTTCATTGTGTCTGGGATAGAAGCTAGCAACCGGGGCTTGAGTGATGCTCGGTGTGCTTGGCACACCGGTGCAGGCGGCGAGTGTGGCGGTACCCGCGGCTACCACAGCGCCTTGTAGAAATGCACGTCGGGAAGATGATTGGTTAATTGGCATCGCGGATCTCAACTTCTAGGGTCCTTAGTAAGTTGAGAAAGTAACATCAAACAGCCAGCGGCTCTAGATCTAGTTGGCAATCAAATATAGTGGCTAGCGGCCAGCGATTGTCAATTGATCCGCATGGAAGGCACGTAGCGACCTTTCTGATAACCGCTAAAATGCTGCCTAAGATCGGGATGATTAATCTTGCTCGGTTCTAATTCGGCCTCTAGATTTTCTTCCGCTTCGTAAGCTTCGTAGGAAGTGTTGTGTACCAATATTCGAAACCAGGGTTTGTTGCGTGGAGGCCTACTCTTGGCAACCTCGTCATACCAGTCATTGGACAGTTTGAATTCTGGATCTACGTCGATGATCACACCGCGGTAGCCATAGAGCCGATGATGTACCACCTGTCCAAGGTGGAAATTTCCCCTGACATCCATAATTTTCCCGGTCTTTTTACTGCTCCTGTCTAATTTTAGTATAGATTCTGCGCTCTGCTTCAACCAGCATTTGAGGATAAAATTCGTCGTATAAGATAGGCTAACGTACATGAGCAATGGGGTGATACTACGATGACCAATATTCCCTTCAGTCTGGAGTTGAAAGTTCGAGACTATGAATGCGATATGCAGGGCATCGTTAACCATGCGGTGTACCTGAATTATCTGGAATGCGCCCGTCATGAATTTTTGCTCAGCAAGGGTTTGAGCTTTGCCGAACTGACTGCACGCGGGGTAACGATCGTGGTGATACGGGCGGAATTGGACTATAGGCAGGCACTGCGTACGGGAGACAAGTTTCAGGTGACAGTCTCAGCCAGACAGGTTTCCCGACTCAAGTTGGTTTTCGATCAGGAAATCAGCAAACTACCAGAAGGCAAGTTGATGTTGCAGGCACAGATAACCGCGACCTCGATCAATCAACGCAAGCGGCCGTATTTCCCGGAAGAATTGAAGGCACTGTTGTAATTGGTGTAACGACTTGAGCGGGGGGTGAACTAGGGCTATGTGGAGAAACGCGCGCTATCACAGGGTTTCGAGAACAAACAATTCATCGAATTTACAGCTGTGCATGAGTGTGTAAATGTCAGGTTTGGCGTTGATTAACTTGATATCCGCGTTGTCGTCGCCGCAGAATTTTCGCAGCAATAGCAACATCCCCAGCGCGGAGCTATCCAGGGATATTACTTCAAGGACATCCATAATAACTTTTTCCGGAGGCGGGGACAGATTTTCGTAAGCAGCTTGAAATTCCTGGTGGCAGGTATAGTCGAATTTTCCAAGCAGGGTCAGAGTGAGGACTTTTTTATCTTCAGAAAGCTGTGCTTGAATCTCCATCCGTCAAAGCTCCCATCTGGCATCGGTAACGGCATGCAGTTTAGCATAAAGGAGTGTTTATGAAAGATTCAGGACCGGCTGAGCAGCTAGAGTTAAGGCTGCGACAAATTGAAGCGGATAAATCAGGCAGCTACGATCCGCGCACCGAGCATCTGGATGACCAGGGAAACACAATATTTATTAATCGCCTGATCCTGGAAGATTCTCCCTATCTGCTACAGCACGCACACAATCCAGTGGATTGGTATGCTTGGGGGAATGAGGCTTTTGAAACCGCGAGCGCCGAAAACAAACCCATCTTCTTGTCGATTGGATATTCCACGTGTCACTGGTGCCATGTGATGGAAGTCGAGAGTTTCGATAACGTGGAAGTGGCGAAAGTACTTAACAAAGATTTTATTAGTATCAAAATGGATCGCGAGCAATATCCAGACATCGACGAAATCTATATGACCGGGGTGCAGTTGATGTCGGGGCAGGGTGGCTGGCCCATGTCCAATTTTTTGTTAGCGAATGGCAAGGCTTTCTTTGGAGCGACATATTTCCCGGCAGCGTCGTTTATTCACCTGTTACATCAAATTGCAGATTCCTGGCAGAATAAATATCGGGAACTGGAATCCAGCGCGGTCAAATTGAGTCAATCCATAGACCGATTATTGAGTGATAGGAAAGCAGCCGTCTCGCTTGACTCAACCATAATAGAGGACACCCTGCAAACATTGTTTCAGCGAGAAGATCGAAGTTTCGGCGGCCTGGCTGGCGCGCCCAAGTTTCCGCAGGAGCCACTGATACTTCTTCTGTTGGATTGGGCTGGCAGAACCAGAGATTTGAACGCGATAGGATTTGTAGAACGTGTATTAGATAACATGGCGCGTGGTGGTATCTACGATCAGGTGGCGGGTGGCTTCCACCGCTACAGCGTGGACGCGCAATGGCTGGTGCCACACTTCGAGAAGATGTTGTACAACCAATCGCAATTGGGATTGGTTTACCTGGAAGCGTTTCAATTGACCCGCAATAGTTTCTTCAGTCGCATCTGCGCACAGACGCTGAACTACGTTGTCGCAGAGCTGCAATTACCCGAAGGCGGGTTCTATTCGGCCACCGATGCTGATAGTGAAGGCACGGAAGGGGTTTTCTTCGTCTGGACCATCGAACAACTCGAAGCGGTACTGGAAAGAAGCGAACTGGAATTCGTCGTATCTGTCTATGGGTTAACTCAATCTGGTAACTTTGAAGGCTCTAATATCCTTTATCTAAAAAAGAGCCTTGACCAATACGCCAGCGAATTTGAAGGAAGCGATTTTTATGACCAGCTTGATCGCATTCTGAATAAAATCTATAAAGTGCGCGAGCAACGCATTCATCCTCTGCGGGATGACAAACTCATAGTGGCTTGGACCGGCGCGATGATTACTACCTTGGCAAAAGCGGCGTATGAATTTGAAAATGAGTCCTGGCTGCAAGCCGCCGAGCAAGCGGCGGAGTTGGTCTGCAGTCAGAACATAGACGATTCGGGGCAATTGCACCGAATCTATCTCGCGGGCACGGTAGCTATTTCGGGCCAACTGGAAGATTACGCCAATTTTTCACAGGCATGACTCACGCTGTTCGATGTGACCGGAGAAGCAGAT
>JADFOC010000210.1 GCA_022563075.1 Pseudomonadota bacterium | reverse complement strand
TTTAGTCAATCTAACATCCAATGCAATCAAGTTTACTTATTCCGGTGAAGTTGTTATTTCGGCGGAGCTGGCGGAAGACTACAATGTCACGGTTAAAGTCAGAGATACCGGAATTGGTATTCACAAAACAGATCACGACACCATCTTTAAATCATTTGAGAAGCTGCCTTCGCAACATATGAACGCGGGTGGCATCGGTTTAGGCTTGCCACTGGCAAAACGCATGGTGGAAATGCATCGCGGTGAACTAAAACTGGAGAGCGAGTTGGATCTGGGTTCCACCTTTAGTTTTAATCTAAGGGTGTCGCTCGACCAAACTCGAGCAATCAAGTCGCCGAGCATTCACAAGAAAATGATCCGCCGTGCCGACTACCTGGAGCAGGCTAACAAAGAAGACGATATACCCAAGCTGCGCAGCGAACAGGAGACCACTATACTGGTGGTCGACGACGATGAAATCAATCGTGTAGTGATGGGTCAGCAACTGGCTGAGTACAATGTAATTAAATGTTCCAACGGGCTTGAAGCATTAACCGCTATCGAGGAAAGCAAACCAGATCTGGTATTACTGGACTTGATGATGCCGGGTTTGAATGGCTACGAAGTGTGCCAAAAACTGCGGCAGAAATACAACCAGATCGAGCTTCCAATCATCCTGGTGACCGCGAAAAATCATCTCGAAGATCTTACTCTGGGTTTTAAAACCGGTGCCAACGACTATCTTGCCAAGCCTTTTCATAACGAAGAGTTGCAGTCGCGAGTAGAAAATCAACTCCGATTAAGCATGCTACATAAAATCAACGAAGACAATATACGCCTGCGATCACAGATTGAAACTTATGCTCAGGCAGACACCGAACTGCGCAGTTCTCGCTTTCGTCTGCAACAAGTGCTGGAATCGATTAACACAGGATTCATTGCGTTCGAATTGCCTGGAACAATATTCAGCCTAAATCAACGTGCAGCGGAGTTGCTTGGCACCGATCGAGCATCTGTAGTTAATAGGAATATTGACTCATTGTTCTCAAATTCTGATATAAACAATGAAATCAGATCGGCAATCGCAGAATGGGAAGTTGGCGAGGATGATGTAGGAGCCGACGCTGAAACCAGTGAACATGCTATTAGTAAGAATTTTAATATCGAAGTTGTGTTCCCGTACAACAGTGGCGACAAACCGTCTAGCAAAACTATTGCGTTCAACAGCAAACTCAATTTATTTGGGAGCGACGAAGGTACTGGCGTGCTCTTCCTAGAAGATGGTGAACCATTGCATAAACTCTCGAACAGCGAGATCGTGAAAGACACAGTTGAGTTAGTGAGTTTTCTGGGTCAGGCACAGCAAAATATTCGGCGGATCGGCACCAGACTGAGCGTTATAACACCCGCAGAGATATCTGATCATCCAGCTTTGTTGGACAAATTATCCGGCATAGAAGACATAGTAAGATTTATCGATGAGCAATTACCCGCGGTAAGTAGCGAAGGCGAATACCGTCAACAACTAGTAACCCTAATGCGATCTGCGTTACATACCTGGGAAATCACTACCCAAAAATCGAAAATCGAGCTGGCAGAAGAGAGTAATATCTGGGCTGTGAGTATCGATGATGGCAGATTACGAACTCGCACGTTTGATCGCTATTTACGCCTGGAACAATTACCAAAAATTCCACGTTGGCGAGAAGTTGTGAGAACTGCTTACTTCGTCTTATCCAATCCCGCCATTGAACCGGAAACTCGAACTTCTCTCGAATCTGAGTTGGAGAAGACCAAATCTATCCTGAAGAAAGCGGCTATAAACTAGAGATACGGGCGCTTATGATTGAGCGTTCACCAAAAAATCGAGTAATCTAGCCGATAATCACACTGTGCAGGAACTCACCCTCATGAAGTTAGCGGGATGAGATTAAGCCGTAGTGCCCTACTCTTAAAAATATGAGACATTTTATCGCAACGGCCAATCCAGACGTCGAGGCTAGGTCATAGAGACAATCTATGTATATTCAACATTTCGGTATGGCTCAATACCCGTTTTCGTTGACACCGAATACTCGGTATTTCCTAAAACTTCCGAACCATCAAAAAGTATTCACGCAACTGATCAAGGCACTGGATGATCAGGGTAATTTTATAAAAATAATCGGGGAAGTGGGTACTGGCAAAACCATGCTGTGTCGCAAGGTACTGCATGCTCTCGAGTGTCACAAGAAGCGATATATTACCGCTTACATCCCGCATCCGATTTTAAGCGAAGAAGGAATCATGCATGCGCTGGCAGAAGAGCTAAGTATTGAACGTGATCCATACATTAGCTATTTCGATCTACTGCGACTTATCACCGCAGAACTGATCAACATTTCTGCCGAAAACAAGAGTGTCATTCTGTTCATCGATGAAGCCCAGGCGATGCCGGAGGAAACGCTGGAAGCGATACATTTGCTAACCAACATCGAAACTGCCAATGAAAACCATCTGCAAGTTGTGTTATTCGGACAACCGGAACTGAATCAACTGCTGGACCGACTCGTGCTCAGCCAGCTCAAACGCAATCTGATGTTTTCCTTCCAGTTGACAGCGCTCGACCGAGACGGTCTCGAAGCTTATGTTGCACACAGATTAAATAAAGCCGGTTACAATGGACCTCAGATGTTCACGAAGAAAGCACTGGATTCACTGTTCAAAGGCAGTGCAGGCATCCCTCGATTGATTAACATCCTGTCCCACAAAGCATTAATGGCGGCCTTCGGAAGTGGCGATCAGTTTATCGAGGAGGATCATGTTGACCGTGCCATCATAGACACCGAGGCGGCACGTAAGAAAAAATCATTCGCCGCGGGACTTTTTGCCAGCTAAGCCTATTCATCATCTACCCCTACATGCCTGCTTAGTTCGTCAAGGGATCTGTTTTCTGATCATGCTGGCATTGCATTTTATCTGATTCCCCCTGAACCCTGGAATGGCTACGGACGCCAGGCGATGCGATGAACCGCTAGTCAACAAAGATTCGTTTGCTGTTGTGTCCATCGAATGAGTCCTTATAATCAGGTTTCCTCAATCTGTCCCGGAGTATGGATATGGTCGACAAACTTTGGCAACAACTCAAGATTGAAGCGCAACAGGTGATCCAGCAAGAACCACTGCTAGCGAGTTATGTCTATGCCTGTGTGTTAAATCACAGTAGCTTACAGTCTGCACTGAGCTTCATTCTCGCTACAAAACTCTCAGACGATGTGATGCCCACCATCGCGGTTAGAGAGCTGTTCGACGATGCATTCAAGCAGTCATCTGCCATTATAATATATGCCGTACATGATATTCAGGCAGTTTTTGAGCGCGATGCTGCGACCTCCTCCTACCTGGAGGTAATCCTCAACCTGAAGGGCTTTCAGTCCATTCAAGTCCACAGGCTCGCCCACTTTCTGTGGATGAATGATCGTAAAGATCTGGCGCTGTTCATTCAAAGCCGCAATTCTGAAGTATTTGCTGTGGACATACATCCCGCATGTGTTATTGGCAAGGGCATAATGTTTGATCATGCCACGGGAATCGTGATTGGAGAAACCACAGTAATTGAGGACAATGTATCCATAATGCAATCAGTTACCCTTGGTGGCACTGGCAATGAGCAAGGGGATCGGCATCCAAAAATACGCTCTGGAGTTCTCATCTCCACAGGAGCAATAGTACTTGGAAATATTGAGATTGGTGCGGGCGCGAAAGTTGGCGCCGGTAGCGTTGTATTAAACGATGTTGAGGCACATACCACTGTGGTAGGTGTTCCTGCCCGGGCAGTGGGTAAGCCTTGTACCGAGACACCTTCCCAAACCATGGAACAAAATGTTTTAAAAGACGAAGTCCCCCTTTCAGGGCTGTAGTCCCTATCCATGTCCTATGACTAATACGCAGTAGCAGCGGATACGCTCAACCGTGAGCTAGTTTCCGACAAATTGAATTAAGATCCCCGCCGCTATTGCTGAACCAATTACACCTGCCACATTAGGGCCCATGGCGTGCATTAACAAAAAGTTTTGCGGATCGGCTTGCAGGCCTACTTTATTAGCTACCCTCGCAGCCATTGGCACTGCAGACACACCCGCTGCACCGATGAGAGGATTAATCTTGTTGGTCGACATGAGGTTCATTACTTTAGCCATCAAAACCCCGGCGGCAGTACCTATGGCGAAAGCCACAATTCCCAATGCCAGGATGCCAAGGGTGCTGGCAACCAAAAACTCGTCAGCTCCTAATTTGGAACCAACAGATAGACCGAGCAATATAGTGACTATGTTTATCAACGAATTTTGAGCAGTATCGGACAGACGATCAACTACTCCGCATTCTTTCATCAAATTACCAAAGCAAAACATGCCTAACAGCGGAGCTGCACTGGGTACTAACAAAGCAACCAACAGCAATAACCCCAGTGGAAAAAAGATCTTTTCGGTCTGTGAAACTGTGGGAAAAAAGGCCACCATGCAAGCCGCAATTGCCAGCTTGACGGCCTGGGGAAAATGGAACGGCTCCTCTGCGTTGCCAATGATATCCTGCCCTACATTGGTGCTATGGGGGGATCGTGATCGATCCTACGGTTGGCGTCAACCGAACTCACTGTGGCACGGCATCCCAGATAGCTATCTCGCCGTAATGCCTGGATGTGCCCACAATGCACATATGGAAAAATCTGCGTTATTCAATATGATTGTGGATGACTTTTTATCTGACTAGTTTGATTTGGCAATGATAAGTTAAATAATAGCAGGGACAATATCAATTTAACTATTTAAGCTATGAGAATTCATACACTTGCTCGCGACTGGGGTCCGCGTAAATACCTTCCGAAAAGGTAAGCAATAGAATTCCAATGTACACGATCAAACGCTATTAGAAATCGACTATGAACCATGACTAAAATTATTTTTAACAAACCTTTCACACAGCAAGAACCGATTCCTGAAGCTGGCATCGCCCGGGCGGTCGAAGTCATGCGCTCTGGTCGCCTTCATCGTTATAACGTCGTCGAAGGCGAAACCGCCGAAGTCGCACTGCTCGAATCCGAGTTCGCGGTATACATGGACCAGCCGTACTGTCTTGCCTGTGCCTCGGGTGGTTACGCCTTGCATATTGCGCTCAAGGCCGCCGGCATCAAGTCCGGTGAAGCAGTGCTCACCAACGCTTTCACGCTGGCTCCGGTTCCGGGTGCAATTGACAACGCCGGTGGTAACCCGGTACTGGTTGAAATTGATGATAACTTCTGCGTCGATTTAAACCATCTCGAACACATGATGCAAACCTCGCAGGCGCGCTTTTTCATGATCTCGCACATGCGCGGCCATATAGCTGACATGGACGCCGTAGTCGAATTGTGCAATAAATATCAGGTCATTCTGGTCGAAGATTGTGCGCATACCCTGGGTGCGAGCTGGAATAATCAAAAGTCCGGTAGTTTTGGCCGCATAGCCTGCTTTAGTACGCAAACCTATAAGCACCTTAATTCGGGAGAAGGTGGATTCCTCACCACCGACGACCCGGAAGTGATGGCGCGCGCGATCATACTTTCGGGTTCATACATGTTGTTCGAGCGCCACGATGCTGCTCCCGAGATCGTTGTATTCAAAGACATTAAACTCGATACGCCTAACTACAGTGGCCGCAT
>JADFOC010000209.1 GCA_022563075.1 Pseudomonadota bacterium | reverse complement strand
GGCATCCAGATTTACATCAGGGGCCAGGGCCAAGGCGGATTGCTTGTCCCCCGTCAGGCTAATCAGCGGAATGCCCTTGCGCTTTAACACCGGTAGTAATGAGGTGATCTCTTCGGTTGTGCCCGAGTTAGAAATGGCGAGAATTACATCGTCGACTGTAATCATGCCGATGTCACCATGACTTGCCTCGGCTGGGTGCACGTACATCGCTGGAGTCCCTGTGCTGGCTAGTGTCGCTGCGATTTTCTTGCCAATGTGTCCGGATTTGCCCATACCGGTAACGACGACGCGACCCTTGCAGTTGAGCATTAGCTGACAGGCTTTATCGAATTGTGCATCGATTCTATTCGATAATTCGCTTACTGCACTGGTTTCGATTTCTATCGTTCTCAGAGCGCTAGCGATGAAGGGAGAGTCAGAGTTCATGATGGTGATTGCGAATCTCGTTAACAGTTTTCGGGTTATTAAAGCTCCTGCATAACCATCACGGTAAACCAGCCGCAATAAATTGACAAGAAAATGATACCGCTAAAGCGGCCGATCATCTTGCCTTTTTTGATGCCATGGTAGCAGAAATAGGCTAATAGCAGAGTTAGTAATAGCACAGCTACGTAGTCGCGATAGAGCAACTGCGGATCAATTGGTTCAGGACTTAGGAGGCCGGGAAAAGGCAGTACAATAAGCAGATTTAGAATGTTCGATCCAACAATATTTCCGATCGCCAGGTCGTGATGGCCCTTTAAGACGCAGGTCACGGAGGCTGCCAGTTCGGGCAAGCTGGTTCCGAGTGCAACAGCAGTCAAGCCGATGATTGCAGTCGACACGCCTATCGACTCGGCAATCGATGTTGCTGCGGCCACTAAGGCTTGAGCGCTTAGCAGTAACAAGGCCAGGCCCAATCCAAGATATGCGCCAGCTTGTACGTTATTTACTCGAGTGAATTCACTGCCATCTATTTCAGGGATCGATCCAGTTCTTATTCTTTTTCTGAATAGTCTATAACCAAAGTAGCCGGTTATTACTATCAACACAACCGCATCAAAAAATCCTAGATAAAGGTCAAGAAGCAAGGCGCCTGCTATCAGAGTAACAAGTAAAAGGGCAGGAATTTCCTTGTTGATCAGTGACTCTGGCGGCTTCAATGGGCTGATGAGAGCGGCGACACCCAGAGCAACACCTATGTTGAATAAATTTGATCCCAGTGCATTGCCGATGGCGCCACCTGGCTCGCCCTGCAAAGAAAAGACGGCCGATGAAAAGATCTCTGGTGCGGAGGTGCCGAAAGCGATAACTGTGAGTCCAATCATCAGTGGCGAAACACCCCAATTACGCGCCAGAGCCGATGCGCCAAACACAAACTTGTCCGCTCCCCAGATTAGTCCAATAAATCCAAGGATGATAATGACCGTGTCAAGGAGCATATACGATGAAATCTTAGTGCTTGAAAGAAAGCGGATAATTAGAAGGGTCTTTGCTGTTGTTTGCAAGTAATAATTTCTTGAACTGCGCAATTCATGTAGACTGGCCACGGTCTATCTGGGTTCAGTCGGTATTAAGGTCTGTTTGATCAATAGTCACTACTGAGTTGTTTCCCTACCAGTAACGGGAATCATCACTGTAGGCTCTATTTGGAGAGCGGGGAGATAAACGAATGAAATCATTGAAGAAAATACTTGCGACCTGTGGTTTGCTGGTGTTGTTACCAGGCATTGTGCAGGCACAGGCGCTCACAGCCGCGGAAACAGCCGAATTAGGCGTTAGAGCCCTGTTACAAACAGTTGCTGCTAGCAAGGGCTTCTTCCTGACCGACAGGGATCGCTACTTCTCCGAAGTTGAAACCGTACTCGATACTTTCGTGGATTTCGAAGCAGTGGCAGATACTGTCATGTCTCGCTATGCAAGTTCAGCAAGTGATGAGCAGAGGCAGCGTTTTGCCGCTATGCTGAAAACGACACTCACACGCTTCTATGGTGCTTCACTGGTTTCCTACAATGGTGAGGAATTAGTGTTCCTGCCGCCGAGTAATCCAGACGCAGATCCGCGTGCTGATACCATCGTGGGAATGGAGCTGCGAGGTGGCGATACGAATTTGCGACTTCAATATCAGATGTTTCTCAATGAGAACGATGAATGGAAACTGAAAAATATCAGCCTTCTTGGAATAAATCTGGGTCGTCAATACTTCACTCAATTCTCAGCTCTGATGACGGAACACAACGACGACATTACCCTTGTTTTGGATAACTGGAAGTAATCCGGAGCAATGACTTGGAGTCCGAACAAATTAGACTATTGTTAATTGCTAAATTGCCTGAGTGTGAAATTGCCGTGGAAGGCGGTGATGGGAAATACCTGGTTACTGTAATTGGTCAGGTATTTGAAGGCTTGAACGCGGTCAAGCGACAACAATCTGTGTACAAAATTCTCAACGAGCATATTGTAAGTGGAGCTATTCACGCGGTTACCATGCGCTTGATGACCGACTCTGAAAGCAAGGCCATCTGAATGTTAATTTGCTATTGCGCTGGACGGATACCGGTAGCGTTATTCAATACTCATCCAGGAACTTCCGCTAATGGATAAATTATTAATCCAAGGAGGCATAAGCCTTAAGGGTGAGATTCGCATTGCTGGTGCAAAAAACTCGGCACTGCCAATCATGGCGGCCACGCTGCTAACCCACGAAACGGTTCAAATCTGTAATTTGCCACACCTGTTTGATATTACCACCATGCTTGAATTATTAGGTTGTATGGGAGTGGAGCCAGTAATTGATGAGAAACTAAATGTTGAGGTAAATAGCAGTAATATCAAACATTTTAGTGCGCCTTATGAATTGGTAAAAACAATGCGGGCTTCGATTTTAGTGTTGGGCCCACTACTGACGCGTTATGGTCGGGCCGAGGTTGCACTTCCCGGAGGCTGTGCCATAGGAAGTAGACCGGTTAACTTGCACATCAGTGCTTTGCAGGCAATGGGTGCCAACATCGTAGTTGAAGATGGCTATATCAAAGCGTCGGTTGACGGAAAATTGAAAGGCGCCCACATATTTATGGATTTGGTGACGGTGACGGGTACCGAGAATGTGATGATGGCGGCGACATTGGCAGAGGGTCAAACCATCATCGAAAATGCGGCGAGAGAGCCAGAAGTGGTTGATCTGGCCAATTGTTTAGTTGCCATGGGAGCGGATATTTCGGGGCAGGGAACCGATACCATCGTAATTGGTGGTATCGACGAATTGAAAGGTTGTAGTTATGCGGTGATGCCTGACCGTATCGAAACTGGGACTTATTTGATAGCCGCCGCCGCCACCAGAGGACACATAAAGGTAAAGGACACCAGACCAGATATTCTGGAATCGGTGCTAAGCAAGCTTGAGTTGGCAGGCGCAGAAATAAAAGTTGGTGATAATTGGATAGAACTGGACATGCACGATAAGCGTCCCAAGGCTGTTTCATTGCGCACGGCTCCCTATCCCGCTTTTCCAACGGATATGCAGGCGCAATTCACCGCGCTGAATTCGATCGCAGATGGCACCGGTTCAATAACCGAGACCGTATTTGAGAACCGCTTCATGCATGTGCACGAAATGAATCGTATGGGTGCCTGCATTAAAGTAGAGGGAAACACGGTAATCGTGGAAGGTGTGAACGCTCTCAAAGGAGCACCAGTAATGGCAACCGACTTGCGTGCTTCAGCCAGTTTGATTATCGCCGGCCTGGTTTCTGAGAATGAAACCAGCGTTGATCGAATTTACCACATCGATCGCGGCTATGAGTGTATCGAAGAGAAATTGCAATCATTGGGAGCTCAAATCCGTCGGGTACCATCGTGAGCCATCGCAATAACATGACCCATCGCAAGTAAATGGCATCGCAATAATGCGTTCAACACCTTTAGTAATTGCCCTAACCAAAGGTCGAATTTTGGAAGAAGTGCTCCCTCTGTTTGAGCAAGCTAATATCGTGCCCGTAGAAAACATAGCGCAGAGCCGAAAATTAATATTTGATACTAATTTGGACAACGTAAAAATTATGGTGATACGTGGCTCTGATGTGCCGACTTATGTTGAGTTCGGGAGCGCAGATGTCGGAGTAGTTGGAAACGACTTGTTGTTGGAATATGGTAGCGGGGGATTCTATGAACCACTGGATTTAAAAATAGCCAAATGCCGCCTTATGACAGCACAGCCCATAGGCGCGAAACCCGGGAAGGGTCGGCTTAAAGTGGCAACCAAGTTTACCAATATTGCGAAAAAATATTTCGCCGAACAAGGCCAACAAATTGAACTAATTAAACTAAATGGCGCCCTGGAATTGGCTCCAGCTATGGGGTTAGCCGATTTAATAGTGGATATCGTCGATACCGGCAAGACCCTCAAGGCTAATGGCCTTGAACCGAAGCAACTGATCGCCAATGTGAGTTCTCGCGTCATCGTCAACAAGGCATCGATGAAAATCAAGAACGTCATTATTCGAGAAATTCTAAGTAAGTTACGTAAGGCTGTTGAAGACAGGGAGTAGGCTGCAGATTCTGGTGTTCGATTGATTTCCAATCATTTTTAGTTATGGCAAGTACTTTAATCTCAATTACCCAAATTTCTACTGCTGATTCAGATTTTGAAAATCAGCTGGCCCGACTATTGCGACGAGAAATGTTGGTTAACGACGAAGTGACCAGTACCGTGAGCAACATTCTACAAGCCGTTCGCAGCCGAGGAGATCAGGCCGTATTAGAGTTCACGACTAAATTTGATGGGTTCGATGCCAAGTCCATGGGAGATCTTCAAGTTACTCCGGAGCAGATGGCCAGTTCGCTAGAAAAGCTGCCTGCAGCTCAAAAACAGGCTTTGGTGCATGCCACCGAGCGCATCCGTCGTTATCACGAAAAACAAAAACAGTCATCTTGGCAATACCAAGAGTCCGATGGTTCGGTATACGGACAGAAAATAAGTCCTCTACAGCGGGTTGGGCTCTATGTGCCAGGCGGCAAAGCCAATTATCCGTCCTCCGTATTGATGTTGGCGATACCCGCACAGGTTGCGGGCGTTGGAGAAATCATCGTGACCGTTCCCACTCGCTACAGCGATGCTGGTAATCTGGTTTTTGCCGCCGCTGCTTTAGCAGGGGTCGATAGACTATTTACCATCGGGGGCGCACAAGCTATCGCTGCCTTGGCCTATGGCACAGAAACCATTCCCAGAGTGGACAAGATTACTGGGCCTGGAAATATTTTCGTCACTGCCGCCAAGAAGCAGGTTTTTGGTGAGGTGGGTATCGACATGATCGCCGGTCCATCTGAGTTGACGATTATCTGTGATGGCGGGACTAACCCCGATTGGGTGGCGATGGATCTGTTTGCACAAGCAGAACATGATGAACATGCCCAATCAATTTTAATCTCCACGGATATGCAATTCCTGGATCGAGTGATGGCTAGCATACATAAACTGCTCCCTGACATGGAACGGAAAGTCATCATCAGTAATTCTCTAACGAATCGAGGCATTTTTATTTATGCTGACGATATGCAACAAGCCGCCGTTGCCAGCAATTTAATCGCTCCCGAACATCTGGAAATATTCGTTGCTGATCCTGAAGCTGTGTTAACCAATATCGACCACGCCGGCGCTATATTTTTGGGTAGACATAGTGCGGAAGCCTTAGGTGATTATTGCGCCGGTCCTAGTCATGTCTTGCCG
>JADFOC010000208.1 GCA_022563075.1 Pseudomonadota bacterium | reverse complement strand
ATGTATCCAGATTGTTTGTTTGGATGCCTCGAAGCCGGCTGGAAGTTCAAACCAGGCAAATCGTTCGGCAATTCTGCGTCGGTAAGCCGGTGCCTTAATCGATCTTAGCAGCAGCCGCAATATAATTAGAGGCACTGCAAAATAGAAAATTACCCTATAGAGTATTCGTTGCATGAATTTGCTGTGGGTCGCTTGATATTCGAAGTTGGCTCTGTTGGGAAATCCCGCTTTATGTCGATATACTCTAGGGCTTCAGTTCGAGAGTAAAGGTAACTAATGACACTAACCTATTCAACCGACATCGTCATCTTTGGTGGCGGTATTGCCGGACTGTGGTTGCTGAATCGTTTACGCAGCGAAGGTTATGCAGCAATATTGCTGGAGTCGGACTCATTGGGTGGTGGTCAAACCATCGCTTCCCAGGGAATCATTCATGGCGGACTGAAATATGCACTCAGCGGTTCGATAACTGGTGCCGCGAGTGCCATTGCCGACATGCCTGCTCGCTGGAGAAACTGTTTACAGGGAAACGGCGACATCGATCTCAGCGAGTGTCGTCTGCTGAGCCAGGACTACTATATGTGGTCCAATGCGGGTATTCGATCCAAGCTGATAACTTTTCTCGGTAGCAAGGGTCTGCGGGGCCGGGTGGAAGTCGTGGCTAAAACTGATTACCCGGATTTTTTCAGGCAGGCCACGGTAGCTGGAATCCTCTATCGCTTGCCGGATTTTGTGGTAGATACTGAATCTCTTCTCCACGTACTGGTAAAGAATCAAGGTGGGCATATTTTCAAGATAGACTCCGGTGCCATCGAGTTTGATCATGACGACGCCGGCAACATAGATACTGTAATCATCCAACAGCAAGATCAGCGCTTGCAAATTAGCGTGCAACGCAGCATTTTCTGCGCCGGAGAAGGAAACCAAGCACTGGCGGATCAAGCAAAGCTTGATAGGACAAAATCACAGACCCGCCCACTGAAGATGGTGTATCTAAAGAAGAGAGAACTGCCCCCTGTATATGTACACTGCATCGGCGACAGCTTTAGTCTTACGCCCAAGTTAACCGTAACCTCCCACACCGATGCTGATGGCTCGACGGTTTGGTATCTAGGCGGCGAACTGGCGGAAGCCGGCGTCAAAAGAAGCGATGATCAGCAAATCGAAGCGGCTATGAAGCTCTGCGATGAATTGTTTCCGTGGGTGGATCTTATTGGCGCCCGGTGGCAGTGCTTCACCATTAATCGAGCCGAGGCCAATGTTGATAACGATTACCGGCCCGATGATGCCTGTTTCATCGAACAGAATAATGTGGTGGTGGCCTGGCCCACCAAGTTCACTCTCACGCCCTCTCTAGTCGATAAACTCATTGATCACCTTGCCGCTAATGCGGTAACACCACTGCAGCAAAGCAATACCAACAAGTTGAGTAGCGTCCTCGATCAGCCGAAGTTTGCCACTACTCACTGGGACTAGTTTGAATGACATTAGCCAGACGCATACTGGGTCAATCCAACATCGAGGTCTCTTGCCTCGGCTTAGGCACCGTCAAGTTCGGTCGCAATCAGGCAGTGAAGTATCCCACCCGCTTTTCTCTGCCTGAAGACCATGAAATATCGGCGTTACTCGATCAGGCAAAAGCATTGGGCATCAATTTACTCGATACGGCACCCGCTTACGGCAGTAGTGAACAGCGGCTCGGTGCTTTGTTAACCGACCGAGAAGACTGGGTGATCTGTACCAAAGTGGGCGAAGAATTTGTAAACGGCAAGTCTTTCTATGATTTTTCTGGAGAGCACGTGAGACACAGCATCGAACGCAGTCTGCGGAATCTTAAGACAGATTACCTCGATATTGTCTTGGTGCACTCCGACGGTGGTGATATGCACATCATAGAATCAACCGATTGCCTTGAGACATTATTAAAACTCAAGGACCAAGGTTTGATCCGAGCGATTGGTATGTCCACCAAGACCATCGAGGGTGGTATGAAAGCAGCAGAGCTTACCGATATGGTGATGGTGACTTACAATCCGTCCAGCACCGACGATGGCGAGGTAATAGATTTCGCCCACTCACGCAACAAAGGCGTGCTCATCAAGAAGGCACTCAATAGTGGTCATGCAATCGCGTCTGACGGCGAAGACAACAGTGTTGAAGAAAACTTGCGGTTTGTGTTTAATCGTGAGGGTGTAGGCAGCGTGATTATCGGAACTCTTAATTTGAACCATCTGCAAGACAACGTCGGTGCCGCACATAACGCTCTGGCATAGAGTTTTCTACTGAGTCACTAGAGTCGTCTTTTTCAAGTGTTGGATTGGACACTCATGTAAAGTAATTGGACACCCATAGAAATATTCAAACAGAATAGAAAGTTTGTGGGTGTCCAGTTTATCTTATAGTGAGCAGCAAATGTCCGCTGTTGGCCATGGTCTCTATTGGTTGGATGGCTTTACTCCCCCACCTCTTTCATCTTTTCCATGATCGCCGAAGTTGAGCAATCGTCCAGAAAATCCAAGGCTTTGACTTCGCCGCCATAGGATTGAACATATTCACCACCGACTACCTGCTCCAGGGTGTAGTCCCCGCCCTTCACTAACACTTCCGGTTGCAGCGATTTTAGTAGATTTTCCGGGGTATCTTCGGAAAAACTGACGACCCAATCGACGGCTTCCAACCCAGCTAACACCGCCATGCGTCGCTCCACCGGATTAATAGGGCGACCAGCCCCCTTTAATCGTCTTACGGAAGCATCGTCATTAATTGCGACGATGAGTCTATCGCCTAACTGTTTCGCTTCTGCCAGATAGCCGACATGGCCGGCATGGATAATGTCGAAACAACCGTTGGTAAAGACAATCTTTTCGTTATGTGCCTTGGCATCTTGCACGGCAATTTGCAGCTGTTGCGCGGTCATGACGCCGCGGCCTGAATTCTGCTCAGCCAATATGGCGCGGCGCATCTCCGGGCCGCTTATGGCGGCGGTACCTAACTTACCGACCACCAGTCCTGCTGCAAGATTTGCCAGGGCGGTTGCGTCGGCCAGGCTATCTCCTGCCGCTATGGCTGCGGACAACACAGAAATTACGGTATCCCCGGCGCCGGTTACATCGAAGACTTCCTGGGCCCGGGCGGGTAAATGCAATTCGGGAGAATCAGGGCGAATCAGCGTCATGCCGTGTTCGCCTCGGGTGATAAGCATGGCTTGCAAGCCAAAATCATTGAGAACCTTTAGTCCTTTTTTCACCAACTCATCTTCATTGTCGCTGACGCCGACCACCGCTTCAAATTCAGATAAATTTGGAGTGATCAAGGTAGCACCGCTGTATTTATGAAAATCTGAGCCCTTCGGATCCACGATCACTGGGATTTTTTGCTTCCGTCCCAGCTCAATCAAGGCGGAGACATCTTGCAGCGCGCCTTTGCCGTAATCGGACAGTACCAAAACCTGCGCGTCCTGCAGCAGCGCCATCACTTTTTCTTGCAAGCCGGCGATATCCTGTTGCTCAAACATCTGCTCGAAATCCAGGCGAATCAGTTGCTGATGCTGGCTGATCACGCGCAATTTTGTAATGGTGGGTTTATCGGGAGATTGCAGGAATTCGCAATAAACGCCTGCCGCATTGAGACGGGACCTCAATTCGACGCCATTCTCGTCATCACCCACTACCCCCACCAGGGTGGCTGCACTGCCCAGAACGGCTATGTTCAATGCCACGTTGCCGGCACCGCCCGGTCGATCCTCCCGGTTGCCGACACGCACTACCGGCACCGGCGCTTCCGGCGATACCCGGGTTGCAGTGCCATGCCAGTACCGATCCAGCATGACGTCGCCCACAACCAGCAGTCTGGCCTGCTGAAATGGGGGCATCTTCAGCTTCATTTTCTTGTCTCCGAATACCTTGTGTACACCGGGAAAATCATGGCGGCAGATCATACCATACGGGAACTTTGTGGTTTATAAGCAGGGCCTGATCATTTATCCTCACTTTCTACATAGAGTGGGGTTTATTGCCAAGTTATTCGCCTAAATAAATGCATTTGTGGGTTTTTTCGCCAAATATGCGCCTTATTGACTCCCTAAATCCCAAACTGCGCTTCCCATGGGCTTCTGCTACAATTCGCGCCACTATCAATACTTGATTTGGATAATGTCCCCTTCTCCTCTTGGCTGCTCCAGTGCCTGACGACTCCCAGCAATTCATCCCACTACGCCAATTCGCGGCGCCACGTTATTGGCCAACCTGGATTGGATTGGCGTCGATGTGGAGTGTGGCCCATCTACCCTTCCCCGTGCAAATTCGACTGGGGCAATTGCTAGGCTTACTGAGTTACTACTTCGCTCGGGCCCGTCGACACATCTGTGAAGTCAATCTGCGCCTATGTTTTCCCGAGCTGTCCGCAACGGAACACAGGCAGTTGGTAAAAAAAACCTTCCTCTCCAACGGCATCGGCCTGATAGAGATAGCTATAGCCTGGTTCAGGGACCCCGAACACTATCGGCAGCGCGTGAGTGTATCTGGCATGGAGCACCTGGAAAAGGCCCTTGCCAGGGGTAAGGGGGTGCTACTGCTGAGTGCTCATTTCACGACGCTAGAGGTAGGCGGACTGCTATTTAGCTTGTTTCAGAAGATGGACATTACCTATCGACCTAACAAGAATGCTCTGTTTGAGGCGGCCATGTTCAATGGCAGGAAACGGCACTATGAGGGGGTGTTCCATCGCAAAGACGTGCGTAGTGCCATGCGCAGCTTAAAAGCGGGGAGGATTCTGTGGTACGCGCCAGATCAGGATTATGGAGCGAAGCATTCCGTGTTCGTGCCATTCTTTGGCAATCCGGCAGCCACCATCACAGCCACCAGCCGTTTCGCCAGAGTTAACGACTCCGCCGTGCTGTTCTACAGTCATTATCGAAATGAAGACAACTCAGGTTATCATCTGGAAATCAGTCCAGCTCTGGAAAACTACCCCACTGGTGATGATGAAGCCGATGCAACGACTATTAACGTTCTGGTCGAGAATGCGATAAGAAAACAACCAGATCAGTATCTATGGCTGCACAAACGCTTCAAAACTCAGGCGGGTGGAAAAGCAGCAAGTCCTTATTGAAAATATTGAAACTAAAATGAATTACAACTGGCGTCAACTCGATATCCGACTCTATGCGGTCATTGCCAGCCTGCTGATTTCAGGTTTTACCATTCTGCTTCCCGATACCCCCAATGATGATGCCTATGTTTATATAAGAACGGCGGAAATATTTCTTAGTGATGGGTTTGCTGCCGCCTTTGCACACTACTCCTGGGCCAGCTATTCCATCCTCATCGCACTCGTTAGTACGTTGGGTTTCAGTCTTTTTACTGCGGCGTTTGTAATAAATGCGCTCTTTTATGTGATGCTGGTTTATGCGTTTATCAGCATTGTCAAAGAGATAGATGATTCGAAACTGGTACTCGTAATGGCGGCTATCAGTATTCTTGTGTATCCACAATTGAACGAGTACCGTTACTTTATTATTCGGGATATTGGTTTCTGGGCACTCTCGATATTTTCACTCTGGCAGTTCCTGCAATATGCCAAACATCATTCATTGAAATTTGCCACGGCTTTTTGTTGTTCACTCTTGTTTGCCGCAAGCTTGCGAGCCGAAGCAATAATCTACTTAATAGCGACACCATTCGCTCTGCTGCTTGACACCCGAAATGTCAAAC
>JADFOC010000207.1 GCA_022563075.1 Pseudomonadota bacterium | reverse complement strand
TGCAACAAACGGATCAGGCTGCGCCCGCCTGATCCGCAAGCACTTGTTTGATCGAGTCTCGCTGGTCCATCAATTCCAATAACTGCTTTATGTGCGGCACTTCGTTATACGCATCCCAGGCCAGCGCCTTCTTACAGACGATAGTGGCAAGCCCGACACTGAATCTAAAATAGAAGTCGGCGTAACTTATTTCTTCCCCGGAAATATAGGGATTAAACTTCGCCAGTTGACCCAGTGAATTGAATCCTCTTTCCAGTAAGGCCTTCACCTGCGCCTTTTCTTCATCACTCGCCGGTTTGCCAAAGAAGACTTCGCCGAACAGGCGTCGCGCCGCCAATTCTATATACAACTCCAGATGCCGCATGAGTTCCTGCACCTTGGCCTTGGCAAATGCATCGACGGGATAGAAAGACTTGCCCTCTCCGAGCGCATCGAGATAATCCATCATCACACCGGTTTCGGTGAGAAAGCCTTGCTCCGTTTCCAGGCAGGGGACCTTGCCCATCGGACTCTTAAGCAAATAGTCGGGCTCCTGATTGGGCAGCACCAGAATTTCTTCAAACCCCATGCCCTTCTCAATCAGCACGGCCTTAACCATGTTGTAATAGTTGCTATATGTCATGCCGTGCAATTTAATACCCACTTACCGCCCCCTGTCTCTAATGCCATGGTAACTGGCGTAGTCGGTCTCTGCTAAAGTGGAGAAGCTACCCGGTTAGCCGCGAATTTGCAAAGCATGCAACCATGAGAACATATCGAGCCACAGCCCATTCGACTATCCATGAGGTGATCTATTGAGCAGCAAAATTTTACTGCTCTCGGCCTATGACGCTGCCAGCCATCGATTATGGCGAGAACGCCTGGTGGCTCTCTTTCCCGAGTACCAATGGACCCAATTAATCCTGCCTCCTCGAAACTTTAGTTGGCGCATCCGCGGCAATAGCCTGCTATGGGGGTTTGGCGAAACTGAAATTCTGGAACGAGACTACCAACTGCTGATAGCGACATCGATGGTTGATCTGTCTAGCCTTCGGGGTTTTGTTCCAGCCCTGAGCAAACTGCCGACCCTTGTTTACTTTCACGAGAATCAATTTGTGTACCCGCCCGGATCACAAAGGAGCGAAAATATTGAACCACAACTAGTGCCGCTCTACTCTGCACTGTGTGCTGATGCTGTGGTATTTAATAGCCACTATAATCGCACCACGTTTCTCGAAGGTGCCAAGAGTCTTTTTCAAAGGCTACCCGATCAATTGCCGAGAGGCCTGTTGCCACGCCTCGAAAACAGCCAAGTGATACCGGTGCCGTTAGCGCGTTTTGATTTGTCCGCTGTTTCAAAATCGACGAGGAGCGCCCCATTGGAAATTGTGTGGAACCATCGCTGGGAATATGACAAAGGACCGGCACTGCTATTGGAAATAGTAAAAATTATCAATAAATACCAACTGCCGCTTAATCTACACATCGTCGGAGAACAATTTCGGCAACAACCTCCCCAGTTCGATCAAATTCGGCGTCTATTGATTAAGCATGCAGAAAATCTCAAGCTTGCCCCGAGTAAATTTGGTTATATTACCGACCAAGAGAGCTATTATCAGTTGCTCGCGCGCTGCGACGCAGTGCTGTCAACGGCACTGCATGATTTTCAGGGACTGGCAATTCAAGAGGCGTGCGCGGCCGGCTGTACTCCTCTGGCACCTGACAACCTGGTCTATTCGGAATATCTGGATGCGCAGTATCTGTATTCTATGCGAGGTAAAGATCGCGCCATTGCCGGCAGCATTGTGGACAAACTAGTTGAGTGGCACCAGCAAAAAGTGATCGACCAGCCTCTGCCCAAGGTTAATCTTGACCAGTATCAACAACAGCACGTACGTTCACGCTATGCAGATATTTTTTCGAGTTTGCTGAACCACAATTAGCAGGTCAAAGCGAGCTATTCGACTCGCTCCAGCAATGGGAAAACGATTGCCTGGCCGATTTGAATGCGATTGAAATCCAACTCGGGATTATATTGGCGCAATAACCAGACAGGTGTCGAGTAACGGTTTCTCGCAATGACTCCAACATTGTCACCGCGTTTAACCAGGTACTGCTCGACGTCTTGAATGCGATAGTTGCTGAAAAATTCTCGTTGCAAAGTAGAATGAAAATCTTTTCGCTTCAATTCAAATTCAGCAATATTTACCCGCGAAAAGTCCAAGCTTAGTCGTTTGCCGATGATGACCGGATTGCGGTAGGCCATGTTGTTGAGTCGACGTATATCCCAGGCACGAATGCCCAGCCAATCGGCGTAGTGCCCGAGCGTCTCCGACGCCTGAATTTCGACAGTATTGTTACTGGCCACAGAATAATTAGAAGGGTCCGCCGACAAGGCTTCGGTTAATTGCTCATTACTCTCGGCGACATCCAGGACCGGATCCAGGGCAATGGCCTGCTCTTCCTCAGGAGTTACGGCAACTTCCAACTGCTGGTTGTCCGGTAGCACCGCCGCCGGTGGCAGGGGCTGATCATTTAATGCGAGCTGAGCAGTTGCTACTGCGCTGGTACCGGCTGTGGTAGCAATAGCATCACCTTCAATGCTTGGGGCTGTTGTTATTTCCTCTTGGTCGGCAAACTGCACCAGGGTTGGGGGAGTCGGCGTCAGATTGGCATCAATAGCCGCCAGTTGTTCATGATCGGCCCCGAATCCCGGTAGAATAAGCTGCTGGCCAGGGTAGATCCGATGGGGATCCTGAATTCCGTTCACTCCCAGCAATGCCTGTTCTGTCAAACCGTAGCGTGCTGCAATCAGTGAAACGGTATCACCCCGTCGCACCGTATAATTACCCTCAGAGGGGGCGATTCGGGCTGAATTGAGTGTCAGCTGCAGTGAACTCGCGTTGTCTTGCGGTAACAACAGTCGCTGTCCGATCTGAATTCTATGTCTGCTAGCCAGTTGATTCAGTGAAGTCAGTCTCGACACTGAGGTATTAAATCGGCGAGCGATCAGGGAGAGGCTATCACCTCGCACTACCACATAGGCGATATCGGGAGTTTGTACGGCAAACTTAAAATCGTTTGGCACTAGCGCTAATAGATCGCCAGGCGCCACCGCTTCCGCTCTAACTTTAACGGCGAAGCCTTTTGGAATGCGTTTGTTGCCTTCCCAAACGACAGGACGCAGTGCCGGATTGTCTGCTCTTAGCTGTTCCAGACTGATGCCGATCGAGCGAGCGAATACTTCAGCATCGATGTACGCATCGGCTTCAACCTCCCGAAAGTTGGGAGCTCGATTGAAGCGTACCTCACCAAAATATTCGAGGACATCCTTCTCCACTTGTAACACGGCCAGAAACTGTGGATAAAAATTACGCGAGGCGAAACCGAACGCGCGCCCCTTGTAGTTGGCAATGATTTTCTCAATATCGGTGGTACCGGTTTGGCGTACGGCGCGCGCGATACCATTGGCTCCATGATTATAGGCCGTGAGTGCCAGCGGCCAGGTGCCCAATATACTGAAATTATATTCCAGCAGACTCATCGCCGCAGTAGTTGCGGTATACGGATCCATACGCTCATCGACAATATGATCGATGCGCATAAATCGCTGTCCGGTAGCACGGGTGAATTGCCACATGCCTGCTGCCGAAGCACTGGAATAGGCCCCGGGATTAAACGAAGACTCTACATGGGGCAGTACGCCCAATTCCATCGGCAAATTCTTTTCGGCGAGTACTGCATTGATATGTTGCCGATAGGCGCCGGAACGTTGCAAACCGCTTAAGAATCGATCTGACTGGCCTAATTGCCAGCGTATATTCGACGCCGCCGTGCGTAGCGTCTGATTGCTGACATCGGCTGGCCACAGCGCCAGAATATCCTTCTGACTGCGGGTTAGCAGAGTACGTTTGCCGCTGGCCAATTCCCTCAAATCTGCTTGAATATGGGAGCGAACTGCCTCACGTTGACGCCGATTCTGTGGTAGACGTGTATACACTACCGACAGGTGCTGCGAGTCATGCAGAAAACCACTGCTGGTGTCGATTTCGGTATACACCCGAACCCAGAAATTAATGGCGGGTTCCAGTTCCGGCGGACGCGGAAACAGATCGGTGGATTGTCCCGGCGCGAGCGCAGGCAAGCACAGCAGACAGGCGAATATTGCCTGAATTCTCAGTCTGCACCGCGGCTTGAACAACTTCCTCGCACGGCTGTTACCTGGATTAATCAGCGTAAAAATCGATCTCTCCTTTGCTGTTCTGCGTTTGAGGTACGAGAACATAACAACATTGACCGGTATCGCCAAGCGCTAATTAAGGAACTTCAGCGCTTGGAAACTGTATCGCCAGACCATAGTTCGGCTTTACCGGCCGTGACCGAGCTGTAATAAGGGGATTCGTGGTGCTTGAGATCTTCCCGGGTGAACCGTTAGGGCATGCTGTCTAAATCAGCGCCTTCTTTGATCGGAACCATGAGATCTTCCCGGGTGACCTTCATATAGAGGATCACATTGGAGGCGATGTAAATCGAAGAATAAGTGCCTGTCACCACGCCAATAATCAGGGCGATGGCGAACCCCTGAGTCGATTCGCCACCGATTAACAGGATTGAAAATAACACTAACAAAGTTGTGAATGAGGTAATTATGGTTCTACTCAGTGTCTGGTTGAGAGAAGTGTTCACCATCTCGATCGGCGTGCCTTTGCGCATGCGGCGAAAGTTTTCCCGAATCCGATCAGAGACCACGATCGTGTCATTCAGTGAATAACCAATGATGGCCAATAAGGCTGCCAGGGTATTGAGATTAAACTCGATAGAGAATACTGAAAAGATGCCCAAGGTGATGATTAAATCGTGTGCCAACGCCACCACGGCTCCGACTGCAAATTTAAATTGAAAACGCACGGAGATGTACAGCATGATGATTCCCAGCGCAACCAACATGCCCAGCCCTCCCGACTCAGCCAGCTCTGCGCCCACTTTGGCACTGACATAGTCAGATCCTGCAAGGGTTATTTCGCTGTTGCTGTCCCTACGCAACAATTCGGCGATAGTCTCACCCACCACCGCTGCCTGGGTAGCCTGGTCTCTTTCTGCTACATTTTCATCGACTCCTAACAGGATTCGAATATCCCGGTCCGTGCCGAAAGTAACAACCACTGCCTGCTCATAACCATTGCTCTGCAGAGTCTGATTAACGTCGTCCAGCACTACCGTGTCGGAGTAGCTCAATCGAACCGAAGTTCCACTGGTAAAATCGAGACCGAGCTCCAGTGATTTGGTTGCCAGTGAAACCAACGACACTAATACCAGCACCGCAGAAATCGTCGCTGCCAAACGACGTACTCCCATAAAATCTATTTCTTTTTCTAATAGCATGGTCTCGTTCTACTTGCGTTGAGTTCTATTCAGGTTGCCGCCTTAAGCCGACCAAATGAGCCACCGATGGCTAGGGTTTTAATATTACGGCCACCATAGATCAGATTGATCAATGCTCTGGTACCGACAATAGCGGTAAACATCGATGTCATGATTCCTATCATCAGAGTAACCGCGAAGCCTTTCACCGGCCCGGTACCGATAGTGAACAGCACCGCCGCCACCAGGAAAGTGGTCAGATTGGCATCCACGATGGTGGTAAAGGCGCGGTTATAGCCGGCGTCTATAGCTTTCTGTGGCGAGACTCCATTGGTGAGTTCTTCCCGGATACGGCTAAAGATCAACACATTGGCATCCACCGCCATACCGACGGTTAACACA
>JADFOC010000206.1 GCA_022563075.1 Pseudomonadota bacterium | reverse complement strand
ACTTCGCACCTCGCTGTTCGACACATAGATCCAACCACCATCATCGGTAGCGAAACAGGCACCACCATCGGGGGCCGAGTGCCAGGTATAGCCGGGCAAACCAACCGGCGGTTCGCCAGAGCTGGCGACGATCCGGGACCGGTACCCTGGGGGAAGCATTACCCCATTTTCATCTGCTGGTAACAATTCGCCCAAGTTATCCAGACTGTAAAAAGGAGACTGTTTAGATTGACTAGCCAGGGCTTGTTGATGACGGAAAAAGCCGCCGGCAGCGAACAGGCTAATACCTGAAATTCCCATGCTTAAGAATTTTCTGCGATCGAGCGGATACTGGTCCATGGGCTCAGTTTACACCAATGTGTTTTGTAATTGCTTGGTAGGAGAATAAATCGTCACGAACTTTGCGTAGGCCAACCACACCGCCAATAGACCAAGGTCATCGACTAATCAACTACCCAGGTATGGCCACTGTGTAACAATTCTTTTAACGAACTGCTGGTTTGTCTGGATTTAGTAAGCAAGGCATGCGAATCATCAACAAAAGATGTCCTGTCTTCGCGATACAATACGCCGATCGCAACCGGATAGTCAGGACCAACCATGGCAGCCAACATCTGTGCTTGTGCCTTATTGGTTTCATCATGAACTAACAGTTCGCTGTCAGATTCACTATTGTCAATTGTGATGACTTCCAGAGTCAGATTTTCCCGATTTAATCGAATTCCTTTGTCACGCTGTTTGCCGAATACGGCAGGCTTACCGTGTTCCAATTCAACCCTGAAATCCGCTGCAATTTTCTTATTCTTAACCTGTTCGAAGATGCCATCATTATAGATAGGACAATTCTGCAAGATTTCGATAAAGGCGGTGCCCTTGTGACCAAAACCACGCTTTACTACCGCTGACAAATGCTTAGCCTCGGTATCGATAGTCCTCGCTATAAAAGTGCCACCTGAGCCTAAGGCCATCAAGCAAGGAGACAACGGTGAATCGATCGATCCCTCCGGCGAGGAAGGTGAACGAGTACCTGCTTGTGACGTGGGCGAATACTGGCCCTTAGTCAATCCATAAATTTCATTATTGAAAAGTAATATCTGCAAATCCACGTTGCGTCGTAGTACATGCATCATGTGGTTGCCGCCAATACTGAAGCCATCGCCATCGCCGGTGATAACCCACACATCCAATTCTGGATTGGCTAACTTGATACCCGTAGCGATAGACGGTGCTCGACCATGAATCGTGTGAAACCCATAGGTGTTCATGTAATAAGGAAAGCGCGAAGCACAACCGATACCGGAAACGAATACCTGATTTTCCTTCGGCCGACCGAGCTCAGGCATCAGCTTCTGAATGCTCTTCAGAATGGCATAATCACCACAGCCCGGACACCATCTGACTTCCTGGTCCGAGGCATAATCCTTCAGGGTTAGCTTGGGTAGCGCGTCATTCATGCTTGGCTCTCCAGTGCTGCGTTCTTTTCGTGAATAGCCGCTAGCACCTCACCAATTTTAAAGGGTTGACCAGCAACTTTATTGATGCCCTCGGCATCGATCAGATACTCGGATCGAAGCAAACGGATGAATTGTCCTGTATTCATCTCCGGCACCACTACAGCTTCGAAGCCTCGCAACAACTCACCCAGGTTTTTTGGCAAGGGGCAGATATACCTTACTTGTATGTGAGAAACATCCAGTCCTTCACTGCGCGCCCGCTTCACCGCCTGGTGAATAGCGCCGAAGGTTGAACCCCAACCGACGATCGCGATTTTACCAGAATCATTCCCCAGGCAAACCTCTTGTAAGGGGATGTCATCCGCTATTCGCGCCACCTTGGCGCGGCGAAGATCCGTCATTTTCTGATGGTTATCAGGATCATAGGAAATATCGCCAGTTTCAAAATTTCGCTCGATACCGCCGATTCGATGTTCCAATCCAGCTGTGCCAGGCTTCGCCCAAACTCGTGCCAGGGTTACATCATTGCGCAAGGAAGGATTAAATCCTGCTTTCTCGGTGTGATATTTCACCGGGAAAGGCGTTAGCGTATCCGGATCTGGAATCTTCCAAGGTTCCGCCGCATTGGCCAGGTACCCGTCCGAAAGCAGCATGACTGGGGTCATGTACTTGGTCGCCAGGCGTACCGCTTCGATGGCGACATCGAAACAATCGATTGGAGTAGCGGCTGCAATAACCGGTATCGGCGTATCACCATGGCGACCAAATACCGCCATATTCAAATCAGACTGTTCTGTCTTGGTAGGTAAACCGGTAGACGGCCCACCACGCTGTGTGTTCACAATCACCAGCGGTAACTCGGTAGCAGCCGCCAGTGCGATACCTTCTGCTTTCAGCGCAATACCCGGACCGGCACTGGAAGTCACTCCCAGAGAACCCGCGAAAGAAGCACCAATAGCGGCACACACGGCGGCAATCTCATCTTCGGCCTGGAAAGTATTAATTCGAAACTCTTTCCGATTGGTGAGCTCATGTAATAAATTCGAAGCAGGCGTAATGGGGTAGGATGCAAACAACAAATCAATATCTGCTAGTTCCGACCCTGCTATCAATCCCCAGGCTAAAGCTGTGGTACCTGTTACGTTTCTATAGGTGCCAGGTGCCACTTTCGCTTTCGGCACTATATAAACATGAATGCCCGCTGGTAGTTCAGCAGTTTCACCGTAAGCATGGCCCGCTTTCATGGCGGCAATGTTGGCATCGGCTATGTCCGGACTCTTGGAAAATTTAGTTCCAATGTTTTCAATAGTTGTGCGGAGATCACGATCGAAAAGCCACATCACCAATCCCAGCGTCCACATGTTCTTACAGCGCAGTGCTGCCGTATGACCGAGATTGAATGGCTCGACAGCCGCCAACACAGCCTTGTGTATATCTATACTCAGAACACGGAAGGCACCCAGCGAGCCGTCCTCGAGTGGATTGCTCTGATACTTGGCCTTGTTTAAATTCTTGGCAGTAAAGGCGCCACTGTCGACGATAAGCAATCCACCCTCAATGAGATTGTCTATATTAGTCACCAGTGCCGCTGGATTCATGGCAACCAGCACATCCCAGGCATCTCCGGCGGTGGTAATGTCTTCTGTACCGAAATAAATCTGAAATGCCGACACGCCGAAAGTCGACCCAATTGGCGCACGAATCTCAGCTGGGAAATCCGGAAAGGTAGACAGGTCATTGCCATAGAGTGCTGTCGACTGAGTGAAATTGGCACCGGTCAATTGCATACCGTCACCGGAATCTCCCGCGAAACGCACCACCACATCCTTGACTTCTTTCTGGTCGAGATGATGTTCGTCTAGTTTTTCTTCCGCTAATTTCATAGTGCGTTTATTAAAACCTATTGGGCGCATCAAATAATCGAAAAAATTAAGAACTAGTTGAAGACAGCTCGGTGAAGAGAGGTAGGATTCTAGCAGATTAACAGGCGCGAGTCTTTTAAAATCAACAGCTTAAGACCCGCCTGCATGGCCTATTGTTTGATGAATTTACGAATGATGCGACCCTCGCCTCCTTCACCACCGGTGACTTCGCCGGTGTATACATTACCCGCTGCATCCACCACCACACCTTCCGGTTCCGAACCGGCGATGAAACCCATCACCGTGCCATCTTCGGCACTGCCGTAGGTAACACCGCGCTTGCTCTGGTAATCGGCCACGTAAAGGATGTCATTCTGGTCGATAAACATGCCACTGGGCCAGCCAAACTGATCCCACTCGGTGATATAGACGCCTTGCTGATCAAAAATCTGAATGCGGTGATTAGAGCGATCGCCGATCAGCACCCGGCCTCTTCTATCAATCACTATGGTGTGAGGTAAGTCGAATTCACCGGGACCCGTTCCTTTGTGTCCCCACTCCATGAGATATTTTCCCGCTTTATTATATTTCACGATGCGGTTGTTCCAATGCCCATCCACCACAAAGATGTCCCCGTTCTCGGCGACTGCCAAATCGGTAGGCCCGTTAAAAGTGTTGGGGCCGACACCGGCAAATCCGCGAGCACCAAGTCGCAACAATAAATTCCCTTCGGTATCGAACTTGGTCACGGTGTGACCTTGTTGCCTATCGTAGTCGGTTGCCCACAGAGACCCATCCGGTGCCGCACGAAAACCATGAGGTGTGGCGATCCATTCAGCGCCCCATGATTTGACCAATACACCATCGGGATCAAATTTTAAAATCGGAGGATCTGAACGATGAAAGGCATAGATATAGCCATCCTTATCGATGGTGACATTTGGCACTTGCCCCCATTCGATGTCGTCCGGTAGCGGCTGTGGCCAATCAGGGTCCAGGATATACTCTTGTGCATAGCTTGCAGGTGCTACTAACCAGGTGGTCAATAACAATGCAGCCGTATAAAGTTGGTGGGTGCTAATCTTACGCTCAGTCATTACCTTCACCGCTGTGGATGCTGTGGATAGTGTCTCCCAAGCTTACACGGAACTGGAGGTGAATCAACCAGCGCGAGCAGCGACGGGATACTCGGAATCCTGCGTATAACCGGTGAAGACAACTAACAGTGAAGCAGGAGAAATAGCATGGGAAAATCTCGCTTAGTTTGCAGCCTGGGCATACTGGGTTTTATGGCAACCGCGCTGGGCGCGGAGGTTGAAAGCCGCGGCCAACAGGCCATGGCAGAGTTGGATACCGATGGTGACGGAGTGGTCAGTTTCACCGAGTTTCAGGTCAGAGTTGCGGACGGCGTGGACGGCGACGGCCGTAGGCTCGCACATCGCGGCCTCCTCGTCGCTGATGCCGTCCGGGATCAGAATTGGCTGCCACTCCTCCATCAGGACGTACTCGGCATAGCCGCGAATAGAGCCTTCCGGGAATCCCATCGTCCGGTAGTTGTAGCGCGGGTGGGTCCGCGTCAGGGGCTCATGGCCGGGCGGAGGATCGCCGCCGCCGCCGATCACGCGGTCGCCCACTTTCCACTCCGTGACCGACGGGCCAACCTCAACCACGTCACCGGCGAACTCGTGACCAAGGACTGTGCCGGGCGGGGCGATGTCGTAAAGGAAGGCGTGGACATCGGTGCCGCATATGGCGCAGAAGTGGACCTTGACCAGCACCTGGTCCGGGCCGGGCGACGGTGTCGGTATCTCTTCGATCTCGAAGCGCTGCTTGCCCTTGTAGACGGCCGCTTTCATTCGGTTGCCTCCCCGGTAGTTTCCCGGTGGTTTCAAGAATTCGGAGGATTTCAAGGATTCGCCGATCACCTGGAGGATTCGGCGGCGCCGGGCGCGTATGTCCGTTAGCCCGGACGGGAGGTCCGGCAGGATACACCCCGGCGCCGCACGGGGTGGCTTCCGGCAAAGGCCGGCGAACGGCGCCGCGGACCGCCGTCTGCCGCCCGTGCCTGGTATGGTTGAGCGACACGCCGGACAGCAAAATGCAGGGGGTGCTCCTCGACCTCAATCCCTACGGCATGAAGCTGCGCATGCTGGACTCGATTGACGAGGGCACGGAAGTGGTGGTACAGATGATGCGGGACGACGAGTTCAGTGTTCCGTTGTCGCAGCCCATCCACGGACGCGTCATGCGGCGGGAGACCGGCTTCAGCGGTTTCATCGACCACGGCATCAAGGTGAGCATCCGGGCCATGCCGCAGGCGCCGCAGCCGCGCGTGTACCGGCCCACACCGAGGCCGCCGGCGCGCACCCGCAAAACGCGCATGCATACGGTGGACTACCGCTTTGGCGGCGGGCGGAGGAGATAACGG
>JADFOC010000205.1 GCA_022563075.1 Pseudomonadota bacterium | reverse complement strand
GCTTGCATTCGGCTGAGTTTGACCGGCCTATAAGTGGCAATGAGGATGGTTGGTCATGAACAACTATGATGCGTCTCCAAGCAAAATGTTTCAATAACCTAAATCTATAATTGTATTTGGCGTGAAAAAATAGTGAATTGGAGAGTTAGCGTCGATCAACAATTGCTGCATCAACGAGACGCTTGAAGTTTTCCCGAAAACCGCCGCCGCTGGATGGAGACACCTGAGCCATGATGACGATAACCATGTTTTCAATCGGGTCGATAAAGTAACGGGTTCCAGCGGAACCATCCCACCAGATAGTGCCTTCTGACACTGGAAAATCATAGGCCGCTGGATTCAGCACTACATTGAATCCGCCAAGTGTCCAACCCGAGCCCAGCCAGTAACCCCGGGTGCCAATAGGCATGGCCTGATCGGGAACTGCGTTTTCATACATTAACTTGGCGGTTTCTTCTGTCATTAAGCGACTACCGGCGAACTCACCGCGATCCAGAACCATCTGTGCAAAATACACATAGTCCATCACCGTGGACAGCAAGCCGACACCGCCTTCGATTAGATTTGGCCTGGTGGTGAACGGCACCGCTTCGATTTGATAGGGCAACAGACGTCCGTCCGTGGGTCGGTAAACTATGGCCAATCTTTCTCTATCGGCACCCTCGGTCCAGAACATGGTGCTATTCATGCCCAGTGGAACCAACAGATTTTCCTCCAGATATTCATTGAACGGCTGGCCGGACCATACCTCTATTAATTTACCTAAAATTGTGGCGTGTATCCCGTAGCGAAACTGAGTGCCGGGATCTTGAAACAGTGGAATACGTGCGGCGTTTCCCACCATCTCATCCAACATGATGTTCTTGTCTCTTACGTTGTTTTCCCGATACAGCCTTGAACTCCTACTGCCCAACCCGGAAGTATGAGTCAGCAGATGGGCCACCGTGATGTCACCGGTGCGCTCCCTGGTTTGGGCCAAGTCTGTGCTGGAAGAATCCATCAGCACACGCTGGTCCGAGAATTGCGGAAGGTACATCTTGATCGGATCATCAAACTTGAACTTGCCTTGCTCATACAACTGCAGAACTGCCGCACTGGTTATTTGCCGGGTCATGGAATAGGTTCGAAACAGCGTGTTATCGAGCATGGGCTTTGCCTGCTCAAGATCCATCTGACCTAAAGACTCGAAATAGACCAGCTTCCCATCTCTGGTTACGGCAGCAACAACTCCGGCTATGTCTCCTGCATCGATGTGTTGCTGCAGTCGTTGGGTTGCTGCATCCAGTGCCGAAATCGACATTCCAACACTGTCGGGTAAGGCGAAACTGATACGTTGCGCGTTAGCCATCGGCAACATAGTCAAGGTGATAATCGATACGATAGTTAGAGCGCTTAGATTCCGCATCATGGTTAAATTTGGTCAAACCTGTTTAGTTGAACATTGATTTTGCCGACCCGGCGCCGCGTTCGCCCTTCCATCAGTAAGAGTGCCTCCCTAACGCTAACTATTGGATCTTTCGAATGTCGAGCTGATCTGCCAAAGCGATTTTCAGAAAAACTTTTCTTCCAAAATTTGAGCATCGCCCATTCCCAATAATTTTACAATATTTAGGTCACAAAAAATTCCTGAGGACTGCCGTCGCTATCGGTAAAGAAAAATCTCTCACCCTCCTGCGTCAACATGGGCGTTGCATTGCCATCGGCCGTACCCGGCTCCACGTCAAAATCGGGTCTAGGAGTGAGATCCTCCCCCTCATATCTTATACTGATCGAGCCATCGGTATTGAATTGCACATTGTCGAGGCCAGGAATTGCGCTGGCTGCCTGATCGAATGCACTGGGCGACTGAATAGCGGGCAGAAATCGTTGCGCAGTGCCATCTGCATACACGATGAGTATTTCCTGATCCGGACCGTCGCCCATTCGGTGGAGACCGGGCGCCTCATCCGATAATTCGACCAAAGGATCGAACTTTCCGACTATCGGATCACTGAAGAAGCCTTCAGGTTTGGTAATCGTTGTTTCACCGCCTGCATCGATTATGACTTCTGTACCAGACAGTAGATCTACAATTTCATCCGGATCTCTTGGTGCTGGCAGCAGCGGAATCTGATAACCGTCGTCGGTGGTCAGCACCACCGCGCCGCGATCATCTATTGTCAGACCTGGCACAAAGCCATCGGGTGCCTGTATCTAATTCCCAACCAGCAGCTAGCCAGTCCATGACATCGTCTGGTGTGATTGCGTTATCTTCTAGATTGGTTACCAGATGCGCAAAGTCATCGTCCGGTAGATTCTGTATTTCGATAGGGTCCAGAATAGCAAGATCCTCAGTGTTCAAATTTCGAAATATCTCTTCATCCAGGCCACCCAGGTTGTCGCGATCAAAACCGCCGAGTGCATCAGCATCTAAACTCTGAAACTGATCAATGCTAAAGCCACCCACCGCATCGTGACCCAGTTCCATGACTTGAGCCGAATCAAAATCATCGATGGCATCCGATGGAATATTAGCCAGCTGGACGGCATCAAATCCGTTAAATGCCAGGGGATCGAGATTATCGATATTGATCAGCGTTGAAGCCACCGAAGGCCATATCATCCAGAGCTGCAATATGGTCTGACCCGAAACCAGCAACGACCATCGGATCCAAATTTTGGATATGCTCGCTGGTGAATCCTGCTACGGCGGTGGGATCAAGATTGTCGATGTGGCTGTCGGTAAAACCACCGACGGCATCAGGATCTAGCTCGCCAAGGTCATCGGCACCGAAATCTGCCAGATCACCTGCGTTCGGCGGTGGGGGTTCATCGCCAGGGTCTTGGGGGGCGTTGGGGTCATCAAGGCCAGGATCATCGGGCGGTGGATCATGGTCTATCGCATAGGAGCCGCCAGGGACGTGAGCGATTGACAATAGCAATGTGAAGAAACACCAGCTGACAATCTTGGAAAATGACTTGAAAGACATCGGTGGGCCCCTCGCTGCTTCATTGATTTTCTTTAGAATAGAGCTTAATCAGAAAGGCTTGAGGACTCTGAATAAACAAAAACCAGCTTCAAAGGACGCTAAACCTTTTGCTTTAGCTTGTCTAGCCAGTGAAGAGGTGAGAAATGGACACTTGGAGTGGGATTCACTGCAAGCGTTGATCCACTCCGAAAATATTTCGCTCATCTTTCTGGCGGGAAAGGCTGACCAGCAGCTCTTTGCGGCTGTAGATCATTTCCTTGAAAGTCAGGGCAGTGGCCAGATTATTTTGCGTGGGATAACGTCCGACGTTGTCCAACTTGCTCTTAAGATCGGCTATTTCAAGTAACAGCTTCTCTCTAACAACGTTAGCATCTTGATAATTGGGAATGACATGAGACCGTTGCCGGCGCACTTTGCGTAACATAGTACCAACTTCCTGTCGAAAACGATCATCCTTGCCAGCGTGGCAATGGCCTACGGAATCCCTATCTGAACACACGAGCACATGCCATAACAGGCAAAAGACTTACCCAGAGTTGTGGCCCACTAATTCGAAGACTCCTTCGATAAGCATAGACAACATTGTGCAATGTAGAGAATTTATTTGGAAAGTAATGAGTTCAACCTAGTGACTGCCGAAGTAGCCGCTGCCAGGAATAACTCACGTCAGCCAAAGCCAGAAAAAAGGGATTGAGTAATTCCTGCTTCTGATTGTAACGCAGAGGCTGAAATTGCATATCGTAGATTTCTCCGCCCGCCGCCGACAAGACCGCATGCGCGGCGGCGGTATCCCATTCAGAAGTTGGCGCCAAACGTGGATAGATATCGGCCTTACCTTCTGCCAACAGGCAGATCTTCAGAGAACTTCCCATGCTAATGACTTGGGTTTTGCCGAACTCGACCTCGATAGCATCGATTACTCGATCCAACAGTTCACCCCGATGACTCCTGCTGGCAACGACTCTTACCTGATTACTGCCGGCATCGATGGCGTGACACCTGATAGGTTTAATATTGCCCTCCCTGTCCTGTTTCCAGGCACCGACACCTAATTTGCCGAGATAGGTAGTCCCGTCGACCGGAACATGTACTACACCGAGAGTCGCGTGCCCCTCTTCGATAAGTGCGATGTTGACAGTGAATTCACCGTTGCGTTTGATAAATTCCTTGGTGCCATCCAGCGGATCTACTAACCAATAACATTTCCAGTATCGGCGCGTCTGGTAGTCGATAGTGTCCGATTCTTCTGAGAGTACCGGTATATTTGGGGTCAATGCCTGCAGTTGTCCAACGATAAGCGAATGGGCGCGTCTGTCGGCTTCGGTTAATGGAGAATTATCGTCTTTCAGCGTGACATCGATGCCCGCGCCCTGATTGTACACGGCAAGCACTTCCGCGCCAGCCGCATTGGCAATACCCCTTATCGAATCGAGTTGCTGATCGTCCCACATACAGTGCCCATTTTTTTTCGATGTAGATTTAACTTTTGTCTCCGCTTCGGTAAGCTTTGCACATAAACTGTGGCATGTTGCATTACCTGTTTCGGCTTGCCAAGAAAAATTTAACGGAGGACACTAATGCCACCCTGGGCCAGCATCGACACCATTATGTTCGATATGGATGGCACGCTGCTGGATCTACATTACGATAACTATTTTTGGCAAGTGCTGGTGCCAAAGGTATATGGCAAGACTCACGGTGTTAGCGCAGACGCTGCCAGGGAAATCATTAATTGCAAGTATGCGGAAGTGCATGGCACACTGGATTGGTACTGTCTGGATTACTGGGAACAGAAACTCAAGCTGGATCTCGTCGCTCTGAAATCGACGATTAAAAACAAGATTACAGTGCGGCCAAATGTAAAAACTCTGCTTAAGCAATTACAACTCAGCAATAAGAGGCTACTACTGATCACCAATGCACATCCTGCCAGCATGCAAATAAAGTTGCGCCACACTGGCATCGATGTTTACTTTCATCAATGTATTAGTTCCCACAGCCTGAAACTGGCCAAGGAAAATCACGGCTTTTGGAAAAGCCTGCAACAATTGGAAGCATACCGGCCAGAGCGTACTCTACTGTTCGATGATTCCCTGCCAGTGCTGCGACAGGCAAAAAAAGAAGGCATCAAACATCTGTATGCCATCAAACAACCAGACAGTCAGCGACCCTCACTCAGTCCAGCTGAATTTCCACAGGTAGAAGATTTCGGCCACATCATGCCATCCCAACATGATTTAGAGTGAATGAACACAATGGCTAAAGTGCAATCAAGAAACAATTCAGTAGAACTCAGCCGGTTGCGATTGGACCGATGGCTATGGGCGGCGCGATTTTACAAAACCCGCGCCATCGCCAAGCAAGCCATCGAGGGCGGAAAAGTACATTGTGAAGGCAGTCGTGCAAAACCCAGCAAAGAAATAGTAGTAGGCATGTTGATCAAATTACGCCAAGGTTTCGATGACAAGACTGTAGAAGTCAAGCTCTTATCGGAACAGCGCCGCGGCGCTCCGCAAGCCCAGTTGCTTTATGCAGAGACGGCGGCAAGCATAGAACAGCGACAGCACAGCGCTGCACAGCGCAAGGCGCAGCCAAGCTATTGGCCTGCGGCGACTAAACCGAACAAGAAGCAGAGACGCCTGATTCAAAGGTTCAAACAACGGACCTAGGCGCAAGCGAGTGTCGCTAAGCAAATCGAACTTCTCCGACTCCTCAAAGAGTTGCTGCGCAGGAGTCGGTTTGTCGGTTAGCGCTACCTACCGATATTTGGCATAATGCCGCTCACC
>JADFOC010000204.1 GCA_022563075.1 Pseudomonadota bacterium | reverse complement strand
ACGGCAGCGAACTAACCGCCGACATCCGGCCCCAAGGTTTTAACTCCATGCGTCTGGTCTTCATGGGCACTCCCAAATTCGCCGTCCCTGTGCTCGCCAATCTCACCGGTCTGGAAGGCAGCGAGGTAGTCGCGGTCTACACTCCGCCGGACCGCCCCGCCGGCCGAGGCAGGAAGGCCCAATCATCTCCGGTCAAAGACTTCGCGGTTGAGCACGGCCTCGAGGTTAAACAACCGGCCAACTTTCGCTCCGCCGAGATCCAGGCCGAACTGGCGGCTCTCCAGCCGGATGCCATCATCGTCGCCGCCTACGGCAAGTTGTTGCCAAAACCGGTCCTAGATGTAGCTCCGCTGGGTTGCCTGAACATCCACCCGTCACTGCTGCCCCGGCACCGCGGCCCGTCGCCGGTCGCCACCACGATCCTGAATGGCGATCATATCGCTCAATACATGCAAGATATCATTGCCATCTCACAACAAAGCAAGAGTGCAGGGGATTCGCTGTGGGGACGCATTGGTGGCACCCGCTGGGAACTGATGACGGCAGAATATCTTGCCGATAAATTTCGCGAGTTTGGGCTGCAAGATGTGCACATTGAGCGGATGCCTCGCAATCCCCAGTGGTGGCCCAGTGGGTGGGAAGTCACGTTGCTGGCAGATGCAAACTACGGTGGCGGTGATGATGTCACTCTGCAGACGGCGTTTCCAGGAAGCCCCAGTCCATCTACTCCCGCCGCAGGCATTGAAGCGGAGTTAATCTATGTCGGGGCCGGCACGCCGGCGGATCTGCTGGGCCGCGATATTGTCGGCAAGATAGCAGTCTATCATGCCATTTTCGAAGCCGGTGCCTATAGCTATACCGGTCGTGGTCTGGCCGATCGACTGATTAAAGCAGGTGCGATAGCCGCGATTGCTGTGCATGACATCGACGCCAACATTCAGTTTTTCAGTCGCTTCGCCGGTAGTCTCGAAGGGCCAGGTTTTACCATCAGCGGTGAGGATGGTGTGTTTTTGGAACAAATGATTGCGCAAAGCGCCGCCATCAAACCGCTGCGGGCACGTATCAGATTAAGCAGCGGCCCCAGAGACGGATTGATTACTCAGAATACCTATGGCCTGATTTCCGGAAGCACCGATGAAACCGTCATTTTGACAGCACACACAGATGCCTATTTCGATGGCGCCTATGATAATGCCACCGGCCTGGCGACGTTGCTGGCACTGGCAGAATACTATTCCCGACCTGGTGCAGCGATTCCGCGCCGCAATCTATTGTTCGTCGGCACCGGCGCGCATCATTCTGGTAGACCTGGCACCCATTATACAGACACGGGATTACAATCTGTGGGGACAGCCTATATGGTTGATCATCATCAGCAGTTGTTGGATGACACGGTGCTGGTGCTGAATGTAGAACATACTGCGTTGACTGCTGTAGTCACTGGATTGGGTGGCATCATTCCCACCACAACAGAAACTGCCAGACATCTTGCAATCAGCAATCGCAGTCCCTTCTTACTCGCAAACATGCTCGATGCGCTGGACCGCTTTGGTGTCATAGTGCCAATGATGAGCAATCATTTTCCCGGTGGTGATGCCAGCAATTTCCTGCGCGCAGATGTGCCAGTGGTTAATCTGCTCTCAGCAGGATTCTGGTATCACAGCTCCGGTGATGTGGCAGAAAATATTCCACTGCAGGGACTGGAACGCACGGCACGTATGTTTGCATACTTTCTCGATCATGTGGATAAGGCCGAACGCAGCGAGATCGAATTGAACGCTCAAGTTAATTAGTGTGATTTAAAAAAATGGAATTGTGATTAATTTTAACGGCTATCCTTGATCGTCCCATCCTTTGACAAATAGTTTCCCGCCCCAAACTAATTGCAGAAATGCATCCACTGCATCCGGGTCATAAAATAAACCACGTCCTTTTACTATTTCCTTGGCTGCTTCTTTTACTGTGGCAGCGGATCGATGCGGCCGCATCGAAGTAATCGCTTCGACAGTATCGGCCAGGCAAATTATTCTGGCTTCGAATCGAATTTGCTCACCGGTCAGTTTTTTCGGATAGCCACTACCATCAAAATGCTCATGGTGCTGGAGAACAATCTCTGCCACGGGCCAGGGGAAATCCACATGTCTAAGATATTCATAGCCTGTCTGCGGATGTCTTTCTATTAACTCAATTTCTGCCTCCGTCAGCTTACTTGATTTTCCGATGATTGCGTCTGATACACGCAGCAGGCCCAAATCATGCAGAGAGGCACTGACGCTCAGCCCCCTAAGTGTATCGTGATTGAGGCCAAGTTTTTCACCAATAGCGCAGCACAAATGCGAAACACGGCTTTGATGAGTGAGTCGGCTCATGTCACAGGTCTCAGCCGATCTCACAAAATTGTCGATAGTGAGTCGCAGTTCCGTGTTTGCAGGTTTTCGTCGTTGTACCAATTCCATCATTTTTCCTAATAGCGTGTCAGGATTCAGACTCAGTTCGTTGTTTATCATCCTGCCGAATATGCAAGCATCCTTTAATGGATAATTAATAGCAAATACAAGTGGCGCCTTTTGTGAACCAATTAACGATAAACTGGTATTTAGTCACTGTATCGTATTATTTAGCCAAAACCAGACAAAACTAGTGGTTTTTCACGAGCTTGCCTATATATTTGAGCACATCATTGAAAAATAATTCCATTTGGAAGCAAAAATACTGTGTCTCCACACAGGAAATCAAGTGTGCAGGCAAACATTTTACACCATTATTGTGGATACCGACCAACATGACGAGGTCGAATGAGAGGCTCAAGCCAATTGGTGAAGGCTTAGTGATAAATTTTTTACAGATCCTCAAGCTAGCCTGATACTGCTTTCACATAAGCATCCATTTATGATTGGAATTACCTGGCCAACTGACATTGTTACTTGAAATGAATTTACAAATTCAGACGCGGGATGCTTTCCAGTAACGTTTTGTTGGCAGTATCTTAAGTTGGAAGCTCAGACGCAGTACTCTATCCGCAAAAAATAAAACGCTATGGTTCTCTGCAGACTGTTATTATCAAGTGGCTGTCGTGGAGAGGAATTGGTGAAGTTGAAAAATAGAATTGAATCCTAGGCACCACTCAATTACCGACGAAGAATATTATTCTTCATCATTGGGATGCTCATTTCTTCGGCTTACTCAAATAATTGGACCCTGAGTAAAAAATCCGTAGTTTGTAAACGCCTCTCTCGACATCCGTTCGTCAATATTGCCGAAAAGCCTGTTCTTGAAAGTGAGTTATTAAGCGCTCGTTCGAGCGGTTCAAGGCTGTTGGAATTGGACTGGATGGGTGGTTATCCGAATCCGCGATTCCATATAGGTGATCGACTCTCCGTCGATCGAGCTGAACCAGTGTGGCGTGCCGGGTTGCAGCACCAAAATATCACCCGCGCGCACCTGTCGTGCTAACCCCCCGCGATTCCGTGCTCGCTCCTGATGATGTTGGGATTACTCGACGCGGCCAGCGGCAGTATCAACAAGCCGCCGGTTACCAGCGTTCCGGTGCCTTCCAGAATGCGGTAGACCTCGACGCTGAAGGGATGGAAGATGGCAAATTGGGCGACCGAGCTACTGCGGCGCCGCACCGATACACCTGGGGAGATACTGACGGACCAACCACCGGCGGAGGCTGACGACGCAGCGGCCTGATCCAGTTCCGCCATGATATCAGCCCCGGGTTTATAGATAGCAGGGGGAGCACCCGAATCCTGCGCGGTGGCCGTGACGCTCAAAGTCGATAGAGTGAAAAGTGCGACAAGCAGAGTCTTCATTAACCAGCTCCTTAGGGATTTTTTTTGCGTGGTTCGAATGGCACCTTTATACACTGGAGTGTTTGCTAGCGCACGAAACATTGTGCTTAGTGCACTCGAATAGTACCCACGCAGAGGATGGCGACGGTTGGCAGCGACGCGCTACCGGTGGGAATCCGTTGCATTAGGATTAAGCTTGAAGTCGATCCATGTCGGTGTCCGGCGCAAAAGCTTGCCGAATAATTGGCAAAAACAGAAGGGTTTGCTGTCGACCGATAGCAGAGTTTTTCAGTGGACCTGAGTTACTTACTGTGTCCACACTTATTCTTTGCTGCCGTTGGATGATTTTCCTGTCAGAAGCCCGCGGCTTTTTCTACATCCTGTTGGCTGGCGAGATATTCGTCATAGGTACCCTGGAAATCCACCAGCTGTTGGTCTTTAATTTCGATGACTCTAGTGGCGAGAGATGACACGAATTCCCGATCGTGACTCACGAAGATAAGCGTGCCTTCATAATGTTCCAATGCCAGATTTAACGCTTCGATGGCCTCCATGTCCAAGTGGTTAGTGGGCTCATCCAGAAGCAATACATTAGGTTCCAGCATCATCAACTTACCGAAAAGTAAACGATTTTTCTCTCCGCCGGAACAAACCTTCACCAATTTTTCAAAGTCGCCTGCCGAAAACAGTAGCCGACCGAGAGTGGCGCGCACGATCTGATCATCGTGATGAGGCTTACGCCACTGGCTCATCCAGTCGAATAAATTCAGTGCGCAATCGAACTCAACACGGCTGTCCTGAGGACAGTATCCCAGCGTTGCATTTTCGGCCCATTGTATGGTGCCGTGATTAGCATCAATCTCATGCAACAGGCAGCGGAGAAAGGTTGTTTTGCCCACGCCATTTTCGCCGATCACCGCCAGGCGAGTGCCGGCTTTCAAGATCAAATTGCCGTTAGTAAATAGCCGTTCATTATCGAAACCATGGCCTAATTTTTCCAGTACCAGGGCCTGCCGGTGCAGCTTTTTCTCCTGAGGGAAGCGGATGTAGGGGCTGACTCGACTGGAGGGCTTGATGTCATCCAACTCTATTTTCTTTATTTGTTTGGCGCGTGAAGTGGCCTGTTTGGCTTTGGATGCATTGGCCGAAAAGCGACTGACAAATTGTTGCAGCTCGGTGATCTGGGCTGTTTTCTTCGCATTAACCGACAGTAAGCGTTCTCGAGCCTGGGTCGAGGCGGTCATGAAATCGTCGTAGTTGCCGGGGTATAGACGTAATTCACCGTAGTCGATGTCCGCCATGTGCGTGCAGACGGCATTCAGAAAGTGTCGGTCGTGAGAAATAATAATCATGGTGCATTTACGCTGGTTCAATACACCTTCCAACCAACGAATAGCATTAATATCGAGATTGTTGGTTGGTTCATCTAACAGCAGAATATCCGGATCTGAAAACAGCGCTTGCGCCAGCAAGACCCTCAATTTCCAGCCCGGCGCCACTTCCTGCATGAGGCCCTCATGTAATTCTTGGGCGATACCTGCGCCGGTCAGTAACTCCCCGGCACGACTCTCGGCGCTGTAGCCGTCCATCTCTGCAAACTGGATTTCCAACTCGGCCACCTTCATGCCGTCTGCTTCGGACATTTCCGATAGCCCATAGAGTCGATCCCGCTCCTGTTTTACTTTCCACAGATCCCTATGCCCCATGATCACGGTATCGATGACGCTATATGCTTCGAAGGCGAATTGGTCCTGGTTTAATGTGCCCAGACGTTCGTTAGGCGTGATGGATACATTGCCGGCAGTCGGCACCAGGCTACCATCCAAAATCTGCATAAACGTGGTCTTGCCACAACCGTTGGCGCCGATCAATCCATAGCGGTTGCCGTCGCTGAATTTGACCGAAATATTTTCAAACAGAGGCTTGGCACCAAACTGCATGGTGATGTTGGCGGTAGAGATCAAGGGTAAATTCCTAAA
>JADFOC010000203.1 GCA_022563075.1 Pseudomonadota bacterium | reverse complement strand
ACCAATCCAACCGGAGATAGCATTCTCACTGCCGGCGGGGCCGATTAGCACCATGTCTTCAAATATCATCGGCGGCATGGTGAAAGTTTCACCCAACCAAGGGTCGGCCACCTGCCGTGCCCACAATAAATTACCGTTGGCAGAGTCCAGCGCAAACAGGTAGCCATCCGCGGTACCACGTACTACATAACCGTCACTAATTGCCACACCACGATTGTTTGGCCATACCATGCGATCTTTTGGTTGCCAGTCATGGCTCCAGATTCTTTCGCAGGTTGCGGCATTAATCGCCGCCGTATGGGTGACGTTGGTCACATACATCACTCCTTGATACACGATTGGACCAGTCTGCATGGTAGCATTGCTGTTCAACTGATAAGCACAGACTTGCTGCAGTTCAGCGACGTTGGCTGTGTTTATCTCATCCAGGGCGGAATAGCGCGTGCCCTGGTAATTCTGATTGTGATAGAGCCAATCACTGGCATTATCGGCTGCGGCCATAAGCTCCTCGAAGCTGGGACCCGTGCCAGTGGGCTTGATGCCGTACAAACCTTCAATAAACGTCGCCGCTGTATCCAACTCTTCATCACCGCGAGCGATAGGAATAGTACTGAGGTAGTCATAGTCATTTTTTAGCTCTTCGATTCCCACCAGGACATTGTTGCTGCCCAAAATAAAAGCCAAAACATCCAAGTTCTGAGCTTCATCCAAAATTCCCATCTGCCGTGGTGGCATGGTGGTTTCAATGCGGTCAAATAACTCGGCGACGGTGGCCCCCATTCGCGCCCAGGTTTTCCTGAAGGTAGCGCCTTGTAACGTTGGCGCCCCGGCTCCCTCCAGTGTGGCACCGTGACACAGTGCACACTGCTGCCGATACAACACCGCCCCACTTGCAAATTGCGCTTCGGTGAAGGTGCTGGTTCCGGGCGCTTCGGCGGCAAGTATCGAAGAGCAACCGAGCAGCCCCAGTAACAGAGTTAAAAACTTAGACGTGAGCTGCGCAATCTTGATCGCTTTCATGGTGGTTCCTCAGAATGACTCGATACTTCAACTTAAACCCATCAGGGGTGGTTAAGCAGCTCTATCGCGGCGGTGTACATCGCCTCAACTCCTGCTTTTACCGAATTTGGATCGATTAAAAAGTAGGGAGAATGGTGGGGCGGCGCCGACGTATTCCCGGCAGCGATCTGCTCCATTAAATCTGGAGGCGTTCCGCCGACAGAAAAGAAGACACCTGGCACGTCATGTTCGGTCTGGGTGAAGTAGGCAAAATCTTCTGCACCCATGCCAGTTCTGGGTGTAGTCACCAAAGGATTATAACCCAGTTGTTCGGTCCAGGCCGGCAACACCTTCTGCACCGCATCGCTATCGTTTACATTGGTCGGGGTACTCTCAAATCCCATGGAAACAATTGGCAGCAAATCATCGGGCAAGCCATTTAACCTGCCAATATTCGCGGCAGTCTGGCGAATACTGCGCAACACTTGATCTCTGGTCGCCTCAGAGTCGGTGCGAACGGTTAGCTGCAGGTCCACCGAATCCGGGATTATATTGTGCTTAGTACCGCCGTGGATTGAACCCACGGTAATTACTACCGGAGCGAGCGGGTTAATCTGTCGACTTACAATTCCCTGCAAGGCAATCACTAGTTGCGCAGACACATAGACCGGATCGATTGTCTGGTGCGGGTAGGCACCGTGGCCACCGATACCCCTCACGGTAATATCCACACTGTCGGCACTGGACCCTACGATGCCTTCGCGCACCGCCACCATGCCGCTGGGCAGGCCCGAACTGACATGCAGGCCGATGGCATAGTCCGGCACTCCGAAACGTCGATACAGACCGTCTTCGAGCATGGCCTTGGCACCACTGATAAGTTCTTCTGCCGGCTGCCCTACCAGCATAACCGTGCCGCTCCATTTATCTCTATTGTCCATCAGCAGCTTGGCGGTACCGACAAAGGTAGTCATGTGCATATCATGACCGCAGGCATGCATAACCGGTACTTCGACGCCGGCTCTGTCTATCTGTGTCACTCGTGAGGCATAGCCCAAGCCACTGTCTTCCAGGATAGGCAATCCATCCATGTCAGTTCTCACCAGCAGCAACGGACCTGGTCCATTTTTAATCATGCCAACCAGACCGGTCCCACCTACTCCCTCGGTGACCTCGATGCCGAGGTCTCTGAGCTCAGCCGCTAAACGGCCCGCCGTCTCCTGTTCCAGAAACCCCAACTCCGGATGCTGATGAAACCACAGAAACAGCTCGGCGAGGTGGCTGTCGTAATGTGATGCAATGGCTTCTTTCAGGGATGCCGCCGCCCAGGAAGTACTTGCGGCGCTGATGGCGATAGCGGCAAGTGTTGCTTTCAGTAAATAAAAGCCAGTACGGTACGGCGATTTCATGCTCATCTTGACCACCAATACATAGAATAATTACTTGCCACGCAGAGTAAATGACCATTAAGCATTTGAACAGTAGATTTGACTAAAAAGCTTGGTTAATCTAGAGAGCCGTCTCTTAGACTTTTAGCCCCCGCGAGTCAGATCATGCAAACTATCAATTCGAGAAGACAATTCCTGCAATCTTCCGCTACGCTGTTGCTTGGCGCCGCGGCATCTTCATCGCAGCTCGGCGTTGCGCAATCCAGTGCACTCGACACGGCGCAATCGGCTGGTGTCGGCGAAGATTACTGGTCGATGGTGCGTGCGCAATTCTCTTTTAGCGAAAGCTCGATACCAATGAATGCGGCCAACCTTTGTCCATCCTTCCGCTCCGTAGCCGAGACTGTCGATATGCTCACTGCCAATATCGATCACGACTGTTCCTCCAATAATCGAGGCAAATTCAATGGCTTGCTAGCCCGATCCCGTAGCCTGATTGCCGATCAACTCAATGTCAGCAGCGATGAGATTGCACTGGTACGCAATACCAGCGAGGCTAACAACATCATCAATAATGGGCTGCATTTAGAGGCCGGCGATGAAATCTTGTTATGGGATCAGAACCATCCTACCAACAATGTTGCCTGGGACGTGCGTGCCGCGCGTTTCGACTTAACCGTTAAGAAAGTTTCGACACCACAGAATCGCAGCAGTGTAGACGAACAGGTTAACACGTTCTCATCACAGTTCGGCTCGCGCACCAAGGTGCTTTCGCTCACGCATGTTTCCAATGTCAGCGGCATCAAGTTGCCGATTGCAGAACTCGTTGCTGCCGCCCATGCGCGTGGCATATACGTGCATGTGGATGGGGCCCAAGTCTGGGGAGCGATGTCACTGGATTTAAAAGAGCTCGACGTCGACTCTTTCTCAGCCAGCGCACACAAGTGGTATATGGGTCCCAAAGAAGTGGGACTACTCTATGTAAAAGCAGCGAATATTGATCGAATCTGGGCCAACGTCATCGCCCCCGGCTGGGGAAGCAAGGTTGCTACCACCCTGGTGGGCGCTCGCAAATTCGAATCTCTCGGCCAGAGAGACGATGCGGCCCTGGCGGCACTCGGTGACGCTGCCATCCTGCACAATAATATCTCTCCCAAGAGAATTGAACAGCGGGTTGTCCAGTTGGCACAACGATTGAAAAGCGGCATTCATGCCCTCGGTCTGGAACTGGTTACGCCAATGAGTCCTGAGCTTAGCTTCGGCGTGTGTATCACCAAAGCGCAACCTGGCCAGGGTAACGATATCTCCAACCGCCTGTATGCAGAGCACGGTGTTGCCGGTGCAGCCACCGGCGGTGTGCGCTTATGCCCCACCATTTACAACACCTTGGACCACATCGATCGCGCGGTGACCGGAATCGAAGCACTGATGACGTGAATCTGACAACAATGTACTGGTCCACAATTTCAAGCATCGCAATGGAAGCGATTAATTAACCGCGAAATGCCGTTCACTCGCCAAGGCCACCAACCATGAAAATAAAATACGCATTCCTGCTTTTCCTCGTTCCGCTGCTGCTTATCAATACCAACTTGGGTGTTCCTGTCAATGCAGCAGCAGTAGAATTTGTGATACCGCCGCCAGTCACTGCCGCCGATATTCCCGACGATATCTATCGTGACTCTTCGGCCAGGCTGCCGCAGGTACAAAGAGAGGATCTCGACGCGGCGGGACGAGATGCTTTCGATACCTACGTCAGCCCTGGCACCGGTTATGAAACCGGTCTGCGTGGACCCGTCGGTATGTGGATGCACAGTCCCGAACTCGCCCAAGCCATCTTCGATGTACGGCTGCGAGTACGCTATGGCAGTGCCAAAGATCAGCGGCTCACCGAACTCACCATCATCGCCACCGCACGAGAAATCAACAATCAATATGAATATACGGCCCATGAACCTGCCGCCAGGAGTGCCGGGCTGGAACAGGAAATCATCGACATCGTGCGCTTTCGAAAGCCACTGCAAGGCCTGTCCGACATCGAAGGCCTCGGTGAAACCGAAAAGGTGATCATTCAATTCACCCGTGAAGTGGTGAGTGCAGAAAAAGTCAGCTCCGATACTTTTGCCAGAGCGATCGCCGTGTTCGGCAACGAGGGGGTGATGGATCTGACCGGTCTCATCGGTTATTACAGTTTTGTAGCGATGACACTCAAGGCCTTCGATGTGCAGAGGCCAGTGGGCAGCGAACTACTCTTGCCAATCCGAGTTGACTAGTTTTACTCGTTCTCAGCGCCTAGTGGTTTGCGCTATGTCGGTGCATTGTTCACCGGCAGCGGTATACAATCACCATAAATTGACTGAATAGCTCGGGAGTCACCATGCAAAAACTCATTTCTTATTTTACCATCTTCGCCTTGGGCATCGGTTTCGGTGCAACCGTAACGCTGGTCGGTGCGGCCGAAGCAGAGACCAAACTTGCCTATATGGTGATCAGCTCCGAGCGTAAGGCGGGCGCCGATTATGGACCTTATCTTGAGGCGGCTGGTCCGCTGGCAGCAGACGCCGGCCTGCAAATGCTGGCCTCCTCGCAGGAACCGCTGGTATTGGAAGGCAGCTGGCCATTCAAGAACATGACGCTGGAAGTCTATCCCTCGATGGATGCACTCAAGGAATTTTGGTACTCCGATGGCTATCAGGAAGCCAAGAAACTGCGGGAAGGTTTGGCCACGGTGGACTTCATCGTCGCTATCGAAGCCGACTAAGTGGCGGCGCAAGCAATAGGCAGAAAGGTATTACGCTGGCTACCCTTGCTCTGAATAACCTGTTTTTTGCGCTCGGCACATGTCGACCGGGGCGCCACTGGCCACCCGCATTATTTTAATCCTTACTGATCGGCATCCGCTGCAGTTGCCTGCCGCAGATGTCCATAGAGAATCTCTTCGGAATATTCCTGGCATTTAAACTCTACCAGCCGCATGTCGTCTTCGATTCTTCGATACAGCGGCATGCTGATTTTCCAGGGGCGAGTGAAGATTTCCGGATCGTCGATGGTCGCGTTCCACCTATGCTGGAGAGTCGACACGCCGAACGACGTGCCAATCCGCGCTAGCGTGGACTGCCACAAGGCCCAGAAGATCGCAGCATGGCCGAGCGATGTATCTTCGCGCCCCAATCGGTGCCACCGATCAAGACGCTGATCGAAAATGCCATGCTGCAGGTGTTCCTGACCGAAGATTATGTGGTTATCCATACCGAGAGGATGCACGAATCCAGAATCGTGCCGCTGGATAAGCGCCCACCGTTGCCAGATCATGTTAAACAATATTATGGCAGTAGCACCGGCTATTGGGACGCTGACACCCTGGTTATTAAAACAACCAACTTCGATGAAAGCTACAGCT
>JADFOC010000202.1 GCA_022563075.1 Pseudomonadota bacterium | reverse complement strand
ACAGCCGCCAAGGCAAAACCCCAAATCTGTACACGCCGCCTGGTCGTTTGCCGGCGGCGTTTCGACTGAAACATCGATTTTGCAAAACTTCTGTCCGTGTCTTGATTGGCTATGTTATCGGCTTTGGATTCGATTTTAACTGGCGGCGCAGCGCTTACGGCGTTATTCGTTGCTCGATCGGCGATGACAGGCTCCACATCGGCGATTTCGAGTTTATCTTCACCGCCGACAATAAATCTCGGTTCCCCTGATTTCGGCACTGCCTCTGGCTTGGTTGAAACTAAATCTCCCGGCTCTTTCGCGGCTACACCAACTTGTGATTCTGGGTCTTCCTCTGCTGGTGGCGCTGGCGGTTGCAGGAGTCTTTTATGTTTATCTACAATATCTGACAGTGAAATTTTTGTCGTTACAGAATTGTCCCCGGCAGTTGATTTTGCCACGCTGGTAGCGACCTCAGCTTCTGCCGATTCAGCGGGAACAGCGGGACTTTGATCCAGGCCTGGTACGATTGGCGATAATTCTAATTCGGTAGTAGTTTCAACCGCAACCGCTGGTGGTGGCGGATCCTTAGTCTCGGGGGTAATAGCAGGTTCCACAAATTCCAACGGAATGTCTGGCAGTGAGGTCGGTCGACTGCCATTGGTTTCATCACTAATCTTCGAGCCATGGGCCAAATCAGTAGCAGGGGGAGCCGGTTTGATGCCCACCGCACTTGCTTTTCCCTGTTTAGCCGACCGGGTCTCTCTAGCATCGGCTTTCTGCTCTTGCACGGCCTGATTCTTCGATTCCTCGGCCTTGCGCAGCGCGTCCATTAATAGACTCATGGGATTGTCTCTTTATTCTTGAGTTCACCTAAAAAGTAAGCAGTGAACTCTGCGGTTGGGTATTGCCTGATGCACTGCTTGGCAAAAAACCTCTGTAGTTTTGCAGATCACCATTAATACTAGCCTGGCGCACGACCGTGGGTCGGATGAATATAATCAATTCCGTCTTGACGGTACTGTCGTCTCTGTAATTAAACAGGTTCCCGATGAGAGGAAGACGATTAAAACCGGGCCATCCAACGACATTTGATTCAATCGTGTCTTGCATTAGGCCACCCAACACCGCTATTTGTCCGCTATCTACCTTGAGAATTGACTCAATCTCCCGTATCTGGATCTCCGGAATGGAGTTTACCACCTGAGCATCGGCGAGTGCCGGGTTGGGATCATTGACAAATCGTATGATACGCGAAATTGTCGGTCGCACATTCAATGTGACCTGGTCATTCTCGCTGATTTGTGCCGTAACTGACATGGTAAATCCAACCGGCACCGTATGCACTTCACTGGTAAATGTCGGTGGAATGGCTGGACCAGCAGGGCTGGCGGGGGTTCCAGCCTCAACCTCGATAGTAAAATATATCTTGTTGTCAACTACTCTCAGCATGGCAGTCTGGTTGTTCAGCACCATTAGTTTGGGACTGGAAAGCACCCGGGTCTTGCCAAACTGCGCTAACAGCCGGATGGTTGCATTGATGGCGTCGGGGCCGGCACTCTTGTCGATAGTGAGCACATTGGTAGGCGGGATATCCAGATTCAACCCAGTGAGTGCCTGGGTAAAGCTGACCTGACCTCCATCTCTGGCTAGCAAGGTCCAATCCACGCCCGACTGGTATCTATCATTCAAACTCACCTCGACTACTGTCGCCTCGATTAGAACCTGATACAGGGCGCGTGTTCGGACCGAGTCGATAAATGCGTAGATTTCTTCATGTTGCTTGTCGGTAGCCCGTACCGTCACAAGTCCACTCTCGGGGCTGACTATAATTGAGTCGTTGCCGGACTCACCCATAATTATTGCCAGGTTGGCTTCCAGCCTCGACCAAAAATTATTGGCTGATGTTTGAGTTAATACGGTAGTCGAATTATTAGCTTGGCCGGTGGCGCCGCTGGGAACGACTCCACCAGTGACAGCAGAGGAAAAGCTGACTGCGGATTCTGCGCTGCGAGAGACGTTGACATAGTCTACCAGGTAGTTACGCAACTCGGGCAGGTCGGGCTGAACCAACAGATAGTCTGCTCGCTCGAAATTCCAGCGGATGTTTACCTGGCGCGATATTCGATCGAGTATTTGTGGCAGGGTCTGATCGATCGCATTCATGTTCACGACACCGGTTACCGCCGAATGTACATCGATATTAATGTTGGCATCTCTGGCCATGGCGAACAGCAGCTCGCGCACTGCCACGTCCTGGACAACAACCGAATAGAGCTCCAATGGGGGCTCGATCTGTGGTGCCGTCACCACCGGCAGGGGTCTCACTATCTCTGGTATTTCTGCTGTAGCTATGATTTCCGGCACCGTGAGATGGCGACCAGCTGTGGTTGCAGATTCATCGCTGTTCGAGGTGCTGTTGCATGCCGTCATCACAATCAAGCCGAATATAGCGGGTAAGAACTTCCAATCTGGTTTTAACATACCAGGATTACTCCAGAATGAGGGCGGCAATTGTGAAATTGCTATTACATTCCACCACACTCATATTCTGAACGAATGGTTTAAATTCATGCATGATAGCTGGAAGCTCATCCACGAATTGTTGAGCTGGAGTCAATGCTGAAAAGTTACCATACTTAACCGTCCAATAACTCTTGCTGCCATCGTTAGATATACAAACATAGGAATCGTCGATTAACCCGTTTCTGTCCAGAATTGCCAGAAACGATTCTGCAAAGTCCAGGTTTGCAGTATCATCGTAGATAAACTGGACGGTATAGCCATTTCTATCTGCTCGTTGCAGCCAATCGATGGAAGCCAATATCCTGGCCCGTGTCAGATTTCTCGAAATAGGTGCAGCGGCTTCACTGTCTTCGCCGGCGGGCGTTGGCGTTATCAAACTTGCCTCGGTAGTAGCGGCCTGCTTGGCAACGGGGGGAGGATCGAGATGTTCGGTTTCAAAGTTTGCGTTCAGCAGCGGTGCAGCCACCTCTTGAAGTGACGCCGGTTGCCATTGCGGATTGCTCGCAGGAATGGGGTCAAAGGCATGACTAAATGTCGTCGTCTGGCGCAGTGTTTGAGCCAGCTTTGATCGGCTTATAATTTCGCTGGTTGGTGGCCATTGCAAGATTGCCACCGCGACCATCACAATCACCATACTAACGCTCACTAAGCGTAACGCAGAAAACAGGTTCTGCATTATAGAAGGAGGATAATCGGAATCCGCTATGGCGGCAGCAACATGTTTCCGTTTAATCACACCCCGCATGTCTGAACTCAATTCCATTACAGACTTCAATGCGTTATCAGCATAAGCTGCCAGCAGGGCCTTATCCGCCAGGATATTGATGCGCCTGGTCAGCCCGCCTGACGCTTTTGCAATTAGTCGTTCCGCTCCTCTTGTAAGCAGCCGTGGACAGGGGCAACCTGCCGCGCCCAGGCGAAACTGAATGTAATCTGCAACCTCTTTAGGCGTTAGAGGGTTCAGGTAAAAACTGTGGGTGATGCGTTCGCGCAATTGGCGAATATTCTTGGCACTAAGGTTCTTATCCAATTCGGGTTGACCAAACAGAATGATTTGCATCAACTTGTCACGATGGGTCTCTAGATTGCTGAACAGACGAATTTCTTCCAGAGTTTCATACGGCATACTCTGGGCTTCTTCAATAGTAACCAGCACTTTGCGGTTTGCCGCATGTTGTTTAAGAAGGTAGTTTTGTAATTGCTGCATTACCAACAATCTGGAGGTATCTCTCCTGACCGGGAGTTTAAGTTCGAAGGCTACGGCATAGAGAATTTCATCGGGGTCTAATTTAGGATTTGCCAGGTAGACCACTTCTGTCGATTCCGGCAAACGCTCTTCCAGCATGCGACAGAGCATAGTCTTGCCACTGCCCACTTCTCCGACCACTTTTAAAATACCTTCACCATTCTCAATGGCATAGAGCATCGCCTTCAGCACAACGCCTCGACCTTGATCCCCGCCTGAGAAGAAAAGTGATGTATCCGGAGTTATTCGAAACGGATGCCGCTCTAAGGAGAAGTAATCCAGATACATTTTCGGTAGGCTCCTGCCAGCAAGATTCGATAGTTGACACAGTTTTTTACATCCGACACGAAGGCCTGATAAAAAACCAGTTCTAGTCCTTTATATCGGTCTACTAGAGGAAAAAATTGATAAAAATCGTGGAAAATCAAAGACTTTTCCCCCAATTGGGAAATACCGGATAATGCATCGATTTTCTAGTGCTTTCAGCTGCTTATCTCGACACCTAGTTCATAATCGGCGAGAATCTCGGTCTCCGCTTCGGCTTCTGCTCGCCATTGTTTGATTGCCGGGTTTTTAAGCAAGGACTCGATGTAGATCTGGCTTGCAGCAGATACTTCGACACCGTAACTGTGAAAGCGCATGGCGATAGGCACATACATGCAATCTGCGACCGAAAAAGCACCGAACAGATACTCGCCTCTGCCAGCTGCATGCTGACGCGCATCGGTCCAGAGCTTATCGATTCTTCCGCATTCAAGCCGCGCGTCTACCGATAAATCAAGCCTGCGATTGGCCCTGCAGTTCATCGGTAATTGCGATCTGATTGCGATGAAACCGGAATGCATTTCACTGCAATAGGATCGGCAGCGCGCGCGCTCGATTAAGTCTTTAGGGAACGCTCTCCCCGATAAATACTTCTCTGAAAGGTATTCGCAAATTGCCAGCGAATCCCAAATCGTAGTGCCAGCATCAATTAGCACCGGTACCTTCAACGTGGGAGAGTACTTACTGAGCTCTTCCTGAAAGCTCTCTGTAAACAATGGAATCCTTATTTCATCGAAGGGTATTGCAAAATGGCGCAGTAACACCCACGGCCGCATCGACCATGAAGAATAGTTTTTATTGCCGATGACTAATTGCATGATGAATTCTCTTTAACTACAAGTGTTGTCTCAATTGGCAGGAGTGTGGTACTATAGCCTAATACACAATTGGCTGACAGCTGGCTGTTGGCCTAAGGTCCGAAGAGGAGTTCTGCGATTGGCTAGTACACGATTTGATGGCGTTCTCGCCCCCGTCATTACACCGTTTCGCGATAATTTAAGCCCCGACGTTTCCCGATTTGTAACTCATTGCCAATGGCTAATTCGGCAGGGAGTAGCATTGGCGGTATTTGGCACGAATAGCGAGGCGAATTCCCTCTCTATCGATGAGAGGTTGCTGCTATTGGATAATTTGCTGGAAGCCGGTATCGATCCCGCGATGTTAATGCCAGGGACAGGATGCTGTGCGTTGAGTGATACGGTCAGACTAACTGCCCATGCGGTGGCTCTGGGCTGCAAAGGAACTCTCATGCTACCGCCTTTTTACTACAAGGGAATCTCGGATGAAGGATTGTATGAATCTTATTCGGAAGTAATTCAGCGGGTAGCTAGCCCTGCTCTAAAGATTTATCTGTACCACATTCCGCTGGTATCGCAAGTGCCCCTCTCGATTGAACTGATTGACCGCCTGGTTCAATCCCATCCTCAAAACATCGCCGGTATCAAAGACAGTTCCGGTGACTGGGAAAATACCAAGGCATTGAATGCACAGGAGTGGCCCGACTTTCGAGTTTTTTGTGGCTCTGAAATTTTTCTGCTGCAGAATATGCAACACGGTGGAGCCGGTTGTATATCCGCAACTGCTAATGTAAACCCAGCTGCCATCAAAAACTTGTATCAAAACTGGCACGCTTCAGATGCGGAACAACGGCAACAGGATTTAAACAAAATACGAAATATTTTTCAAAGCTTACCGATGATCCCGGCACTTAAGTC
>JADFOC010000201.1 GCA_022563075.1 Pseudomonadota bacterium | reverse complement strand
TGGGATCGATACGCCATTTAAGTTCAGTACCGGCGTGAAGATAGTGCCTGATGTCACTGATTATCATTGGGAGATGGCGCCCGATAGTGCGAGGGAGCGCTAGTAGTAAGGTTAAGCACACAAAGAATTTCTTCCCGGTTGAATTGATCTTAAGCGCATCACACATTTTGCAGGCTACTGCTAATTACTAGAATAATATCTAGAACACTGCTCTGTTGATGCAACGGCTCGGGTATTATTTACACTTTGTCTGCAGCAGCAGGATCGATCGGCAGTGGTAGTTGGATCAGTTTTTGGCCGCATGCCAGTCTATAACGAGAACGACGGCAAAGATCATTGGCATGTCACTGGCATGAGCGCAATGGGAGCCGGTGTTCGAGGGAATCGGGTTATAGGTACAACCGATGATCATGTCGAAGCCTTGAAGATTAACCCGCGATCGCCGACGGCCGACGCTAATGGAGTGACTCAGGCGCCACAAGACATTGACCTTGTGTCACGCCAAATGGCGGGAAACGGCGTGGATTCAACCAGGCGCGTTGGTATTGCAGAGAATTTTATCGGTATTTTTAGCTAAAAGCACAGCGCTGGCTCAATCTGCATAGGCCGAGTGATTTTCAATAAGCTTCATCAGTTCGGAAGGACTCATGTAGGCGCCGCCACCGCCTTCGGTGGTGGCGGCAGCCTCGGGATTCGAGGCAAACCGTCGTCGCACGAACAGGGCATGATCATAGCGCTGCCAGCCCAGTCCATATTCGATCAGTCGACGATCGGTGTCGCGTTCGAAATTAATTCGACAACTGCCAAGCTGGCAGATTGCATCGCCAATTATTCCAAAAAAGGAACGCTTCAAGTAATAAACTGTATGTGCTAATTCATGACCGATAATTCCAATCTGAGCGTTAAAGGGTTGATTTTTGACCAGCAGCACATCTCTACGCCCTTCGAGTTCCGAGTCGATAATTACCTGATAAGTTCTGTCATGAGCGGATCGAAGCATGCTGGTCCAATGTGGTCTCGATGAGAGTGGAATAGCAACATCGTCAACTATAAATCGAATTTTCACCTCTATTAATTCAGGATAGTGACTTAAGGCGATTAAGGCTTGAAGTTCATAACCCGGTGGAAGGCTCTTGTTGTGGCCATATTGTTCGAACAAAAAGTCGAAGCGGGCCTGCTGTTCTGATTCGATATATTCTCTTGTGACTGGTTCTAGCTGATCGTTACTGGCTGCAAACAGCGAGCCAAAACACAGTACCAAATACAAACTAGTTAAATATCGGTGTTGTGTAGGAAATTTCCGTAAGAAAGCGTCGCTATTTTTAACGTCTTCATCAACAAGTGCCATGTCACATACCTTGGCTATGGACTCTTGAGCAAGTTGCCACACTCTTCTCGCGGAAAATGCCAAAAAGTGTGTTGCAGATCAAATTTTGACTGATATTAGCTGGGATATTTCTATTATTACAGTAATGTATTTCTCTGTGTAGATAAAAATTTGATAAGTGGTAGCCATGAATAGTGAAAGACGAAAATACCCCAGAGTAGCAATCGGTGGAGAAGTGAATATCCGGATTGCCGGTGTGGTCAGAAACGGGACGTTATTGAATCTGTCACCGTCTGGAATTCAGATTGAATGCCGTCACCGGCTCATCGAACAATTGGCAAGATTTAAGACCGCCGCTGGACTATATCCCGATTTTGAACTGGAATTTACCCTATCTGTGTCCGGGCATGCTAAACAGACGATCAAATCGCCTTGCAATGTCTCCATTTGTCGACGGCTACGACAGGACAGCTATCACCTTGGGCTAAATTTTATTACCCTTTCCGCACAGGATGAAAAGAACGTGAGTGACTACATTAATCATTCACAAGCGGCTTAAAATCAAACCATGGATTCTAGTTTAAGCCGTGCAATTATCCAATTCGCGATGTAACTACTCGTTCCTGAGTTGACACGTCGATCCCCGATTTTCATTCACATCAATATCCTCTATGATGAGTTCATGAAATCAGCAGTCGCTTTATTTCTCACACTACTTTTCTCCGTTTATGTTCAGGCTCAAGCGCAACCCTTCGCAGAATGGGTCGAAGCACTTCGCGCCGAAGCACTTAAGCTAGGAATTAGCGAGTCGACACTTGCTGCGCTGGATGACTTGGAAGCACCGCTTGAGAGAGTGCTCGAATTGGATAGTAGCCAACCGGAATACGTGCAAACCTTTACTCGTTATCTCAGCCTACGCATTACGCCTGCTCAAATCAGTCGTGGTCGGTCGCTGTTGCAACAACACGCTGTTTTGTTGAAACAGGTGCAACAGCGTTATGGAATGCAGCCACATTATCTGGTATCTTTTTGGGCGATTGAAAGTAACTATGGCAGGGAGACGGGTGGATTTTCGGTGCTGCAGGCGCTGGCCACACTGGCTTACGATCCAAGGCGTGCAGATCGATTTCGTGCCGAGTTGCTTATCGCTCTGGAAATTATTGACCGGGGCCACATCACAGCCAGTCAAATGAGTGGGTCCTGGGCAGGGGCCATGGGTCAACTTCAGTTTATGCCTTCAATCTTTTTGCGCTACGCGGTCGATGGCGACGGCGATGGCAGAATCGATATTTGGAACAGCTTACCGGATATCTTTCATTCGACCGCCAATTTCATGTCTCAATCAGGCTGGCGAGGCGATGAACGCTGGGGGCGTGAAATCTTATTGCCGGATGGTTTTGACTTCAGTCTGTCGGGCACTCAGGCCCGCAAATCTTTGCAGGAGTGGAGTGACCTTGGTTTGTTGCAAGTGTCTGGATCCGCGCTGCCTATTGCTGAGATGCAAGCATCGGTAGTGCTGCCTTCCGGAGCAAACGGGCCAGCCTTTCTAACTTATGCAAACTTCAGAACCACGAGAGTGTATAACCCGCCCATATTTTATGCGCTCACCGTCGGGCACTTGGCGGATCGTTTGGTTGGTGGTCCTGGCATTCAACGCATGCTGGAGAGCGAACGGGCATTGAGTATCGATGACGTCCGGGAGTTGCAGGAGAGACTGAATGCCAGTGGTTATGAATCGGGACGACCCGATGGAAGAGTGGGTCGGCAGACTCGAAGCGCCATTCGCGGATTTCAACGATCGATGAATCTCCCCATGGATGGCTTCGCTTCTCATCAGTTATTGCAGGCATTGCGCGACTGACATTGAATTGGCGCAGCGTCTGGTTTATGCTGCGGCCCCATTTGACCTGGCTCAACTGCAGAATCGCCCATGTTATCCTTCCTGCCATAATGAATTCATCGAGTCAAAACCTGGCGTTACAGCGCTATCGACGCATGGCCTGGATTACCCTCGCCGCTGTCTATTTTCTCATTCTGGTGGGTGCCAGTGTGCGTGCATCCGGGGCCGGCATGGGTTGTCCAGACTGGCCTACCTGTTTTGGGCAGTGGATTCCACCCACCAGTGAAGCGCAATTGCCCAGCAACTATCAGGAGATCTATGCCGATCTGGGGTATGCAGAGACGCGTTTTAATGTGGTCAAAACCTGGACCGAGTACATGAATCGGCTGATTGGGGTAACCATCGGCTTGCTGATTTTCCTCACCGCTGTATTTTCCTGGTTCTGTCGTCAGCATGACGCATCTATATTCAAAGCCTCGGTGGCGGCGTTTCTAATGGTGGGATTTCAGGGGTGGTTGGGGGCACAAGTGGTGGGATCGAATTTACAACCGGGGATGATTACGCTGCACATGTTAGTGGCGTTGGCGATAGTCGGCACCTTGCTATTTGCTCTGGCGCAGTCACGGCGCGGCATCATGGCGGCGCAGCCAGTCACAAAAATTGATAACCGCTTCGAGACTTGGCTGTACATTGTGCTGGTGCTCACCGTGCTGCAGGTGGCGATGGGTACCCAGGTCAGAGAGATGACAGATTTTATTAGTAAGGCGCAAGGAGAGGAACTGCGATCGAGCTGGATCGAAGCCATGCCTTGGTTCTTCTATGTGCATCGCAGCTTTTCGGCGGTGGTACTGTTCGCCAATTTATGGTTGGCTTGGCTGCTGATAAGCTCGCTGGGTTGGCGTCACACCCTGACGCGGCTTACCCTGGGCATGATCGCAATCATCGCAATGTCAGTCTTGTCGGGTGCGACATTGGGTCACTTGGGCATGCCTGCGCTAGTGCAACCCACTCATTTGTTGGCGGCATCGCTGCTATTTGGGACCCAGTTTCTCATCTGGATGAGTTATCGCCACTCCCGAGATCGTCGAGGGTCTAGTCTGCCAGCGGATCGGGACGTAGCTGAAAGTGGACAACCAACGGCTTAGTGCCTTGTCCCCCTTCTTTTAACCAGGGGGTGCGATCGCCGCTGGGTACCCAGATGCCCCTGCCTTTCCACCCGGCATTCGCATCATCGATGCGACCGTTGAGGCCCTTGGCGTAAAAACCTAGCGGGTAAGGCACTCTCAGGGTAATAAAAGTGCCATCGACGAAGGCATGGACACCATCGAACAAGTTGCCGGTGACGATGTCTTCACCCAGCCCCAGAGTGTTATGTTGATCGACCCAGGTGTAGTAGCTAGATTCGACGCTGTCTTGGGGTAAATCTTTGAAACCGGGCCCTGGCAGACGATGGAAAGACCAGCCCTCGGGGCAATCATCGCCGGTAGCGGTTGGCCCGTTAATTGGCCCCTGACACTTGCTGCGATCGAATTCACCCAGGCATCCACCTGACCGTTGCCATTGGTCCACAGCGTATTGTCATCATCATCGGCGAACTGCAAGTGGTGGGTGTTGAAGCAGGTGTCGATAAACGTGTATTGCTCGGTTTCAGGATCATCCATCGAGAGCTGCCGACCGGCTCGCTGGGTAGGAAACAGTTGCGCCGAGGGATGATCAGAACCGGCTTTACAGAAATCTGGATTATTCGGGCCTCGTATCCGTGCCGTGTACCAGACTCGTCCATCTTGATTCAGCATCGAGTTGTGCGCATTGGCCTTACTGTCCCAGAGCGGCATTGCCCCAGTAAGCGGATGGGGCTGCCGGTGGCGTGGTGCCGGCACTCGGTGTGTCGGCATCCGGTACCGGTGCATTAATCACCGAATAGCTGTTGCTTATCGGGTCCAAAACCGGGAATTCATCGGTGCTGAGCTCTGGCGCGCCGTACACCGGGCCATAGACATTTACCGTGGGATCACGTCGATCGGTACTGGCTAGGTCGCGCATATAGGCTTGTGGTGTAGACCAGTCCCGCACCGTCACCACCGCGTAGCGTTCTATTCCAGTGGGCCGCTCTGGTTTGGCAAACGTGAGTTCCCCAGCAGCAATTCTCTGCGTCCAATCAGCCAGGTATTTGAATGGAACACTGTCCAGTCTTCCGGTGAGTTGACGCAGCATGCCGCTTCCTGCTTGACCGGAAGTGACACGGCGCCTCCAGGCCTGTTCATGGGTTTCAAAATCGCCAAATGCAGACGGAATGGTACGCGTTGCCAGATTTCCCAGTTGATAACAGCCAATGCAGCCCATGTTCTTCATCCAGGCTGAGGTAGGCATTGAGCCCGCCCTGAACATTGCTCAGTTCGCTCTCAGCGAGCAACCCCATCAATGGGCTACAGTAGGTGGGGTAGACCTGGGCGGCGATGGCGTCGTTCTCGGCGATCACGGCGTGCAAATTCACGGTGGCACCCGGTTGCATACTCAACTTAGGGGAATCCGCCAGACCATAGCCTCGAGTCCATACCTGATAGTTGGCGGCCGGTAGATCAGGTATCAGAAATCTACCCTGAGCGTCGGTGACCACGATACGGGCG
>JADFOC010000200.1 GCA_022563075.1 Pseudomonadota bacterium | reverse complement strand
GGCAGCTCGGTCGGGACATGTGCTAACCGTACGGGGAGGCTCGTACAAAACGTCAGATTGGCATGGTTTTCGATGTCAACAAGTGAATCGCCTGCCTCTCACTGGTCGGCAGATCGTTGCTGACACCGGGTTGCCTTCTTTCCATGAAATAGAGTGAACCGTCTTCAGCGACACTGAGGTTTCCATAATTGCGTTCCGGAATAGGCAGTGCGACCAGGCGCTTCTCGATGTCGACTAGATCGATCACGGTTTCTGGAATTTCGCTATCGGTTTCCTCAGACGCATCTGAATTCTCTGCGTCGGCATTTTCGTCGGCCGGTGATTCATCACCCGATTTTGGCAGCAATGGCGACCGGCCATCACTGGCCAAGACCGCCGCGTAGATTGCATTACGCAGCGGTCTCTCCTGAGTAGACATATCCAGTCCAACCAGCAGCGGGCCGGCATTGGTGGACGCAGTGAAATAAAGGTATTGTCCATCTCTGCTGAAGGTAGGTGACCAGACAAAACTAAGTCCATCGGTGAGCTGAAAGGAAGTTTCACTTTCAAATTCATAGAGCATTATCTTGCTAAAGTGGTTGGCAAGATTCAGGGTGTAAGCCATCCATTTCCCATCGGGACTAATTGAGACAGCCGTGCCACTACGACGCAGGTCAGTTCGAATGAGCGTGTGTTCTCTGCTGGCAAGATCGAGAGAGAATAGATTCAGGTGGTTATCTTCATAGATTAATCTTTCGCCTGCTTTCCCCCAGGCCAGCAACGAGTAGTAATCTGTATCCCCCAATGCGTAAACCTCTTGTTCACCACGTCCGGTTTGGTCTACCACTATTATCTGGTGTACGGATCCTGCATCGCTGATGTAGGCGATCTTATCTCCCTGGGGAGACCAGATGGCATCATTCTCCCTGACACCTCCGGTGCCGGTGAGATTGCGTGTGGAACCATCTTCAATCGGGACAGTGAAAACATCTCCACGAGCCGTAATCAATGCTCTTTGTGCGGTAGGAGAGAGTTCGATGTTTTGGATGGTGGAGCTGACATCCTTCCAGCCGGGAAGGGTTTGTGGCGAATCTGGGTTAATCGAAATCTGCACATCGGCAATACGATTACTACTAAGATTATAAATTTTAAAACGGCCGCCTACTTCGTAGATGATTCTGTCGTTATAAATGTCGGCAGCCCTGATGTCCCACTGGGTCTCTTCGGTGAGTTGAGTAATGGTTTTGCTGTTAGTGTCGTAGGCAAAAAGATTGGCCGCGTTATTGTCCCGATCCGAAATAAAATACACCGTGTCGGATCGCCACATGGGATTAGTTTCATTCGCACGAGGGTGAGGAACTTTTTCTACTTCCTGAGTCTGCGTATCGATAATCCAGATTGGGGGTGTTGCGCCACCACGATGAAGCCGCCATCCGCTGCTACCACCATGAGCGGCCCAATATGGTCTATAAGCAATCCGCTTACCATCGGGGGCCCATGATCCCTCTACCGCAACGGCATCCATTAATTTTTCCGGGAAGCCTCCTTCCAGACCTATGTGATACAGCTGATTACTCCGGGCATTTCTAATTTCTCTGGCCGAGGCAAACAATATGTATCTGCCATCATTACTCCAGCCATTCACGGTGTCCGCCTGCGGATGCCAGGTAAGTCGTTTCGCCTGACCACCAGTTACCGCAATGACGTAGACATCGGTGTTATCTTCATAGCTGGCAGAGAAAGCCAGCCACTCGCCATCGGGAGAAAACTTGGGTTTGGATTCTACCGCCGGGTGAGAAGTCAATCGGCGTGGATTATCACCATTAGTATCGGCGATCCAAATATCGCCACCATAGACAAAAGCGATATGACTCTCGCTTAGCGCGGGTTGCCGTAGCATCAGGGTTTGTTGCTGAGCAGAAGTCGCAATGCTGAAGCCGACAAGGGCAAGCAAGCCCAATAGATGTAGTGCTCCACTTCGTGAAAAAGAATAGTTTGCCATCGTTCATTCCCGCCGGTTGTCTGATTTTCAAGCATCAGTATAAACATTGGAGGCAAGAAAAAACCAATGCAAAGCCAATCACTTCCCCTAAGGCTTCCGAAGCCGGGTCCGATAGGGCCATGTTTCCAACTTTTTTCAGGGGCAAACCAGGTGAACCGTGAAACTGGAGCGGGCGACGAGGGTCGAACTCGCGACAACTAGCTTGGGAAGCTAGGACTCTACCAACTGAGCTACACCCGCAGTTTGATAAGCGCTGCTTTTAGCTTTTGAATCGTGATCGGTTTTCCAATCGAGGTCAGCGTAAAAACTATTGTGCTTTAAAAGCCAAGCAAATGGAAATGTTACTCGGAAGCTTATTCACTCCATCACTTATCTAAACATCTCGGCACGCAGAGTCGCATGCTTGATCGCCCAGTCTCCACTAAAACGCTGTTGATAGTGGCGCGACAAATACCCAATGGCTATGCCTCCTGCGATGCCCGGTGTTACCCAGAGAATAATGCTGTAATCGCTGAAGGAGTCTCCAAAAATGCTGTCGAACAGGCGTCGGCCACCAAACACGAGAAATGCGGTATAGGCCCCGATGCCTGAGCCGATAAAGCCCCCCAGATGTTGTATCCACCATTCTTTGGGCTGGAGCTCCGCTTTAAAGTTGTAGTGTAAGGAACGCAAACCAGTCACTACCTGAAGCACTGCGAAGATCATGAATAGTACGCTACCGATGATCACTCCACTGACAAAGAGCACGCTGCCTACGATTACCAGACTGGAGCAGAGGGCAACATGTGCCGGTGTACGTAAAGCGCTGCGTTCCGCCTTGTGCAGCATCGACAACCAACCTTGCCGAGTGCTGGTGAGTACCAGAATACTTAGCGAGAGCAGAAACAAGGCGAAGCCCCGGACCTGGGCAATCACATTCTCGGCTTGTGCGGCCGTTAAGCTAGCTTCTGCTGCATGCATTTCCAGTGGAAATAGAAGATCGAGACTAGCCATGCCAATGCCGGAACCAGAAACGGCATACATCGCATAGGCAAAGTAGCGGCCGTAGCGTTTGTGATCCAGAGCGCCTTTGCGGGTAAACACAGGAATCCAGAACACCAGCAGGGCGCAGCTACCGATAGCGATATGCAGATATAATGCAGATTGGTGAATGATGTGCATGTAGTGGTCCTCGGTATTCAGTTCAGACGATAAGTGGTCATTGCTTGCTCTAGACTTATCGAGCAGTAGGCTTCGATCATTGACGCCTATGCTAGTTGGCTTGTCTGCTGACCAACAGTGCCGAAAGTCATGTTCTGCAGCGTGACTTTCGGCCTATAGGTGGTACCGACGTCTTGTGCAATAATTCCAAACTGTCATGACATAAACAGTGGGATAGGTGGCGGCATAAAAACAGGTCACCTTTATTGGAAAAACAATGATGCGGCTCACAGAATATTTCAATAGTGTCAACGTGCTAAACCTCAGCGGCATCCTGGTGACCTTGTTCGTTGGTATGTTGTCTGTGTATACCAACCTGGACAGTAATCTCTGGCCAGTGATCGCGGTCTTGGCAAGTGCGCAACTGATTTGCTTTATCGTTTTCGTGAATTTATCGACTGGCTCGCGCCTGCCATATATCAGCCTATTCTGGGCCGAAGCCATTTTTATCAGCACCTTGTATTTTTTGGTGGATACTCCCTTCGTAGCCATCTTAAGTATCGTCTGGACAGTACAGTCTGCTGAGCTTTACGGACCAAGACGCGCCTCATGGCTGGTACTGGCCAGTTTTATCGTGTTGGTGTCGAGCCAGTTGTATCACTGGATGGATCTTTCGATTCTTAATGCAGTGGTGAATTCTGCCCTGTTTGGATTGCTCCAGGTCTTTGCATTGACTACGACCCAGCGCGCGATTCGCGAAAGGGAATTACACGAAGAGACCAGTGCACTCAATCGAGAGTTAATTGCGACCCGAGAATTGCTCTCGCAAACTACGGCGCAGAGTGAGCGAGTGCGAATCGCCAGAGACCTGCACGACATTCTGGGACACCATATGACGGCGCTAATTCTCAATCTGGAAGTGGCCAAACACAAAGCCGAGGGCAAGGTGCAGGAAAAAGTGGAGCAATCACTGGCATTAGCCAAACTGTTACTTGGCGATCTGCGCACGGCAGTCAGCGAGCTGCGCGAGGATGATGTAATTGATCTAAGAAAATCAATAGACACATTGGTTGCTGGGATTCCAAAGTTAGAGATTGATGTCGATTTCAGCGAGGCGCCACCGATTAAAGACGTCGAATTGGCGGAAACAATATTGCGCTGTACCCAGGAGGCTATAACTAACGTATTACGCCATAGCAGCGCGACTAAATGCCGAATTGCCATCGTTGGAGTCGGTGATAAATGCGTGCTTACGGTGTCAGATAACGGCAACGCAGGTAAAAAAATCGAGCCTGGCAATGGACTCAAGGGCATGGCAGAGCGGGTCAGTGTCAATGGCGGTGCATTATCCTGGCAGCAGACCAACCAGGGCTTTAATTTACAAGTGGAGCTGTTGGTGGAATCCAGCTGATGAAAATAAAGGTCATGTTGGCAGAAGACCAGAATCTGGTACGACAGGGCTTATGTAACTTATTGGAGCTAAGCGATAATATTGAAGTCGTAGGCCAGGTGGTGGACGGCTCGGAAGTTGTCGATGGGATAAAACGCTATCAACCTGACGTATTGCTGCTGGATATTCGCATGCCCAAGATGACTGGGATTGAAGCATTGCATGCCATGCGTGAAAACGACGTCACCGTACCCAGCATCATTCTTACTACTTTCGATGATCATCAGCTGGTATTGGAAGGTATGCAGGCAGGTGCTAAAGGATTTCTGCTCAAGGATGTGTCATTGGAAAGTCTAGTCAATGCCATCGAGAGGGTTCACCAGGGAGAAACATTGGTGCAACCGGCAATCACCGAGCGGATTCTGAAAGGACTTTCAAATTTGGTGTCTTCTCAAGATGAGCCGGAGCTTACCGAGAAGATATCCCCCAAGGAGCTCGAGGTCTTACGCCTGATGGCAGGCGGTTACAGTAATCGAGAAATATCGCTTGCCATTCACAAATCAGAAGGCACAGTCAAAAACCAGGTGTCTTCCATCCTCGATAAGCTGGCAGTAAGGGACCGAACCCAGGCTGTGCTGCGCGCCATAAATCTCGGCTTGTTCTGATTTAATTTTTAAAAGCGTGGTCTGTCCCTCCTTTCTGTTTATCGTACAATACGCCTTCACTCTAGTATGAATGCCGGCCGTGAGATCATGCCCGAGACCCGAAGTACTTCTTCCAACAATCCTCCTAAGCAGATCAACCGCCCCTCAGCCTGGTTAGGAAAGGACATGATCAATGATCCATCGCGTTGGCTGTATCGGCTAACCGAGAATGAGGTACGGGATCTGGAAAATGCGGCACGGCATTATCAATCTCTGTCGCGCGATATCGGACAGATCAGCCAAGACGATTTCCCGCTCGGTCATTTCGGCCAGCACCTGCAGAGATTGAAACAAACCTTACTCAGGGGAGTGGGGGTGGAGTTGATTCGAGGTCTACCCATCGAGTCTTACAGTACCGAATTTATCGCCACTATTTTTTGCGGAATCGGTGCTCATCTGGGCAGCGCTCGATCACAGAATGCGCAGGGCCATATGTTAGGGCATGTGCGAGACATCGGTCTGGATGCCAATGCGGTGGATACTCGCATCTATCAGACTTCGGCGCGGCAGACATTCCATACCGATTCAGCCGATGTGGTTGGCTTGCTGTGCATTCGCGCGGCGAAGACGGGCGGTGAGT
>JADFOC010000199.1 GCA_022563075.1 Pseudomonadota bacterium | reverse complement strand
TTGATTAGCAATACCTGCTGCCGGTGGTGGATTCCCTCGGAACTCTTGCTGCCTTAAATCCAGTGGTGCGTCCCAGAACACGTCCCATTTGTGCCGGTCCACAATATCCTGTGTAAGCTCGATGCCCAATGAACGCAATGGAGCCAACTGTTGATTGCTGATTCGACGCAAACCTTCCACGATCTTGTATTCAATGCGGCTGTCGGTCAGCAATGTTACCCAGGGAACCGCAGCGCTTCGAAGTTGAAGAGTTTTGATAATTGGTTCACCAGAGTCCAATCCGAGTTGCATACTCAGTTGTTGCTCATTACTGCCGTTCCAGTTAAGTGATAATAAGCCGTCGACAGCAGCCACCTGGATATTAGCAGAGGGTTGATATGCGTCCAGATTACAACGCAAGGCGTCTCCTTCGGCTTGAGAAAAGACACTATTTGACAGCGATATTAAAATCGCTATCCACGAGATTGAAATAGTTCGCTGGTACAAAATGAGCATAGTTTTCATCACCTCGTAGTCCTTAAAAAATCAGTGCCATAAAAAAGGACAGTGGATGTTTCCCTGCCCTTATTACTCGCTTACAGTCACTTTTCATGCAAGTAACTGGTTAGCGGTTCCAGCCAAGTAGCCAGGTGAGCGGATTTACCCATTCGATCCGGTAATGATGCCTTTTCGCCGAATGGGCTTGTCTTTATCGAATTCCGATGAGATGCCACGGTGGATCAATACGAACGAAACCAAGACTAAACCGATCGCAAGGAGACGTTTCATGTGCGTTCCCCAGGGACCATTCTGCCTCAGACGGCAGTCTATTTCCAGACAATGCCCATCCATAACAAAACCCACTGAATACGGTTCTCTCGGTTTCTATAGAGGGCGAATTTTCATCGGAAAATCATAGTTTTTGCTTCACAAGCCCACACTAGCTGGTCTATGGTACTGGATCCAACAAGAACAACAATAAGGACTACCAGCTATCCGTGGATCGACACTGACAATCGCCGCTGTTGTGGCCCTCCTGTTGTAAATTCAAGCAAGTGCTCAAGCAGTAATTGAAACGGACTCGCACTGGCTGGAACAAGCGGCCAAGGTTGTCAGATTAAAAGAGGGCGGCTATTCCGGCGAGGAATCCGCAACCCGGGCCGACCTACGACCGCACGCCGAAACGCTCAACCTGCGCCAACTCGGCGCCAATCTGCAAGCGGTGCTGAGAATGTATACACTTATCGATGGCACCGCCAACTAGTCAAAGGATTTTTGTTATGAAATATATTCGCTCCTGTTTAGTAACAGCGTTTCTGGGAATGATTGTAGTGAGTTGTGGCGACTCACCGCCACCGGAAACTGATGCCACGCAGTCCGCCGGTGCCGGTTCTATTGTAAGAATAGATCCCGCGGTAGATGCGCTCATTCCGGCCGATGCTCGCATCGAAAAACTCAGTGGCGGCTTCGCTTTCACCGAAGGTCCAGTCTGGCATCGGGAACTTAACCACCTGATGTTCAGCGATCTGCGCAGCAATGCCATTCACATCTGGGATGATACAGATGGACTTAGCACATTCATGCAACCTGTATTCAAAGGTGACAGTGAAACGGAATCGGTGGGCTCCAATGGCCTCAACATCGACGCGCAAGGACGGCTGATTCTAATGGAACATGGTAATCGTCGTGTGTCTAGAATAGAGGACGGCATCACCACTGTGCTGGTGGCGAGCTACCAGGGCATGCGACTAAACAGCCCTAATGACTCCGCCTACAAATCAGATGGCTGGTTATATTTTACCGACCCTCCCTATGGCCTTGCCGGACTGGAAGACGATCCGGCACGAGAACTGGATTTCAACGGCATCTATCGGCTTAGTCCCGATGGAGTTTTGGAGTTACTGGAAAAGAATCAGACCCGACCCAATGGCATCGTCTTCTCACCCGACGAGAAAACGCTCTACGTGGCCAACTCCGATGCTGACAACAAGGTATGGATGGCCTATGACGTATTAGATGATGGGACACTTGGCACCTCTCGAGTATTCTTCGATGTCAATGACCAGACCGAAACCGGGGCTGCCGATGGACTCAAGGTTGATTTTGCGGGTAACCTGTTCGCAACCGGTCCTGGCGGCGTCTGGATCTTCGATGCCAACGGCACGCACCTGGGCACCATTAAACCCGATGAAGTTCCCGCCAACGTCGCCTGGGGAGACGACGGCAGTACACTTTATATGACGGCCAGAACCGGGCTCTACAGGATAAAGCTAAGTACCAGCGGCAAGATTCCATAGAAAGTTGCTCCTTTTTGACCAACTGAAATAACTGTTAAGCCCTATGTAACTGTCCTGTTAAAAATTGGCAACACCACGCGTTTTTCCCTGTTCTACGATCACGAAAAAGCCGAGGTGCTAGTGGTCCCGGTGGAAAATATTTCGTTTATGCGAAAGTAATCCAGCTATAGGTATTTATTTAGACCCTGTTGTCGGCTAATCTCCATCAACCAGCAACTGACTTTGGAATTCACTATTAATATTTATTCAGCTAACGGCCTATTCGGCAGAACCACCCGACATTGCGCCATGTTCTTCGGCATTGCCATGGCACTGACCAGTATCGAATCTTCAGCGCAATCCATTGATGACATCGTATTGAATGTCTATAAGGATCCAACTTGCGGCTGCTGCCTTGGTTGGATCGAGCATATGGATCAGCATGGTTTCGCTGCCACTGTTTCTCATCCCCGGGATCTCAATGGTCTGAAGTCGCAACTAGGGGTGCAACCACGTTGGCAATCTTGTCACACCGCGGTCAGCCGCGAAGGCTATTTGTTTGAGGGCCACGTACCGGCAAAATTTATTATGCAGTTCCTCGCTGCGCCTCCTAAGAACGCACTCGGACTTGCAGTTCCAGGCATGCCCCTGGGCAGCCCCGGCATGGAGGTCGGCAACCAGTTTACGCCCTATGAGATTATCTTGATGAAAAAGGACGGTAGCAGTGAAATTTATGCCAGCATTAAAAGTCCGGATGATCAGTAACAACCAAGACAGCAAGGTAAACCAGCATGGGTGATGCGGCAGAAGCAAGCGTAAGTGATGTCACAGAAATCAGAAAAAAGAATCCGGATATTCCGACGGTTACACGTCAGCCATTTGAGCTGTCGGAAGAGTTAGCCACTGGCGTCGAGAAGTTGGAGTTGCAATCACATCTGGATCAGATACGGGACCATGGCTATACCGTCGTTCCCAACATCGCCAGTGAGGAATTCAACGCCAGCCTCAGGGAGACTTGCATTCGCCTTACCCAGGAAACAGAAGGCCCCGCCAAGGGTCGTTCGGCCGCCTTATTATTGGGTCGAGATCCTATCTTCGAAGAAGTGGTATTGAATCCTAAAATTATGGCCCTGGTGGAGGTGATGTGCGGACAAGGCGCCTTGTTATCGCAGCTCATTGCCAGTGTACGACCTAACGGCGCACCGGAGCTGCACCTGCATGCCGATCAAAACTGGACACCGGCCCCATTCCCGGTTCACAACCAGCTGTTCACCATGTGTTGGGCCATGGACGAATTTACCCAGGAAGGCGGCTGCACTAAAGTGGTGCCGGACTCCCACGTCAATGCGCGCCATCCCAGCAAGGAAGAAGTTGCAGCACAGGAAGGCGCCATCCCCTTGGAATGTGCGGCTAGCTCTATCTGCTGCTGGAATGGCTCCATCTGGCATGGCAATTATCCTCGTCAGATCGAGGGAGATCGTGTGGTCTTGCATATTACCTTTAGTCGATTAGCACTGCGCACGGTGGAAAACTACGATCATCTGGATGAAGCATGGCTAAAGGACAAGCCCTATGAATTGAGGGTCATGCTGGGACGGGAAGACTTCCTAGGTTCAACCACCATCGCACGGGGCTCTGCCGATTACGCCGCCATTCCTAATACCTTCACCTGGGCAAAAACATGAGTGAAGGCAATGAGGACAGTGAGAAAGTTGCTTTTGGCAGCAGCGAATGGCTAGCCCGCGCAAGACAGATTCTTGAAGAATTGGTGGCCGAGCATGGTGAAGCCGGTACGTCATTTTCTGTGTGCGAAGTTTTTACCGATGCGCCCAGCGGCCTGATTGGCCCCGAAGATAATGTTGCCGCCTGGCATTTCAGCATCGTCGACAATTCGGTGACTGTCGGCGAAGGCGAGAGCGAGAACGCCGATCTGCAGGTAAAGATCGACTATCACGAGGTGTTACCACGAGCGCGCCTGGTGTACACACCAGAAATTCTGGAAGAGATGCAGCGCAATCCACCCGATCCCGGTTTCGATCGTTCGAAAATTCCATCCTACCTGGTAGAACTGCATAATCGGCTGGCCGTTATTACCGCGTAGGTCGATCACATCTAACCGCGAACCAAGCAGCCGAAGGGATTGAGAGTGAATTCCTCCGACTCCTTTATTCCACCTGCAGTGTGGGAAAACCAAGGTTTTACCTGTAGTGAGACGCACCGAGGATTGCATCCTGTAACATGCAATAAGCCTGTTGTTGCGCGCTGCCCGACGCCAGGCAACTGATATTGGTGTCTAACGGGTATTCTTCTAAGGGGTCGGTCACCAGATTGAAGAATTCCGGGGAGTTACAATCTCCGTGTCGGCACACCAGTTTGTAAGTTGCATTGCGCGCCGCAACGGCGTCGAGATTCGGATTCGCAGAAGTCGTTATTTCGGAAAGGATATAGTCGTTAACTGGATCCTTCACCATTGTTGCTTCACCGCGGATGATCGGCGCAATGGACACCGAGTCTGAAGCTACAATTGTGCTTAACGAGGAATCGTCCTTGTCAAAGCTCGTGGTTGGAACCTCTAAACCAGCCAGATCGATAATCGTCGCGAATAGGTCTACCGTATGAACAAACTCACTTGAAATGGACCCTGCCTCCACATTCGGTCCGATTACCGCCATTGGCACTCGAACACCGCTCTCATAGACACTGCCTTTGCCACGACCACCAGTGGTGAGATAAAGATTGTCGATATAATCCCGCACTGTACCATTGTCACCGATGAAAATAATGAAAGTATTTGAATTGTCGTTCTGAATAAAATCGAGCAATGAACCCATAATCGTGTCCATCGCATTTATCATGGTGCGATACTGAACCGCCTCACAATTGGTGCTGCAAGCCGCCAAATCGTCGCGCGCGATCTGGTTTAGATAGACTTGATCAGGCGTGTGCAGTGGCGTGTGTGGCGTGTTCAGAGCAAGCCAGACAAACCACGGTTGGTCCGGATCTGTGACGTTCTGATTGGTGATCCAGTCCATGGTATCTCTAACTTTTACCACCGGGCCATAGCTTGTGGTGACCTCTACTGCACCCTCCACTGAATTGATGGTGAGTGTAGCCTCAGGCTGATCGAGTTGAGTGAGCTGGGTTGGGTTGTCGGTAATATCACCCTGCACGGAATAGGCGTAGCTGTAGTAGCCAACCTGTCCGCTGATTCTACCTCGAAAATAGTCGAATCCAACCTCCACCGGCGTCGCCTTTGAATCTTCTTCGCCCAGATGCCACTTGCCAAATGCGGCCGCGGCATAGCCATTACTGGTCATATAATCCGGGAGCATGATCTGATGAGTGACCAGGAAGCTTTCGCCGATGACATCGTCGGACAGGGGATAGAGCACGTTGTTCTTATAGCCATACAGCCCGGTAATCATGGTGGCCCGGGTTGGGGAGCAGGAAGGCTGTGCCCACACATTATCGAAGATCATACCTTGGGCACATATTCTGCTGTCGATATTTGGCATTGAGGCTGGGCTCCCATCGATGTCATTTACATTGGCGGCGTCGTTCTAG